>JABDCC010000067.1 GCA_013288335.1 Alphaproteobacteria bacterium | reverse complement strand
ATCATGAGGGTGCGTTTTTCTGCCAAACTTTCTTCCTCACCCGCCTTTGGCGAAAGGCTCGAGAGTTCTTTTTGCATATGCAGCAAATATTCTTTTTCACGCGCAGCAATTTCTATTTTTTGCTCGGCTATCGCTAAGGTTTCACGCGCTAAAGACCATTCGTAATAAGCTTTGGCAACTTCACTACATTGTTTTTGCAACTCACCATACGCATCAAGAATCGTGCGGTGAGTTGCAGGGTCTAACAATCCGCGTCCGTCATGCTGGCCATGCACTTCAATTAAACTATCGCCCAAAGTTTTAAGCGCGGTGACGCTCACTGAAACATCATTTACAAAACATTTTGTTTTGCCGTCTTGGGTAATTACACGACGGATAATCAACTCATCACCCTCTTCAATTCCGAGTTCTACGAGTGACTTCTTGGCGAGTATATTATTGCTGATATCAAACGTGGTGGCAACGCTTGCCGAATCTTTGCCGTGGCGAATGAGCCGCGTCTCTGCGCGTGCACCGAGCGCTAACCCGAGCGCGTCGAGCAGGATAGATTTACCGGCACCGGTTTCGCCGGTCAGCACGCAAAGCCCACGCGCGAAATTGATCTCGCACTTTTCGATGAGGACAATATTGCTGATGGTAATCTCGGTTAACATGCAGGGATTATAAACCTTCAAGACCTTTAAGGGCAAGATCGAGTTTGCTGCTTATGACCGGCAAATCGTAATTATTTTTAACCGTATCAAAAGCATTGATGGCAAGCAGTTGCGCCTCAATCGGGTCCGAGAGCAATTCATGCAATCCGTCGGTGAGCGCCAGCATATCGTTCTTTGTCACAAGTATGCCGTCCTTGCCATTGCTGATAATCTCTGACGGACCCTCGCTATCGGTACTGATGACCGGCAGACTCTGCGCCATGGCCTCCAGCAGCACAATGCCAAATGGTTCATGATGCGAAGGCAAGCAGAATATATCGATACTGCCAAAAAATTCTGCTTTATTTTCTACCCAGCCGGGAAAGGATAAAATATCACTCAATCCTCTGTCTGAGGCTAGTTTTTTAAGTTTTTCCTCTTCTTCACCGCCTCCTGCAAGCACTGCCTTAAAAATGACATTACGTTGTTTGAGAAACACTAAACTCTCAATAAAAATATCGAAGCCTTTTTTTGCAACAAATCGTCCCATCGCACCAATTATCGGAGGGTCATGTCTTTTACGGGTAATAAAATCTTCACTTACCCGCACCAGGTTTGGAACATGGTGAATATTCTGCGAGGCAACGCCCTGCGATTCAGTGTAGCGGATGAGATCATGAGTCGGGCAGAATACGGCCTTAAGCCCTTTACATTTTATTTTGTAATTATGCATGACCGCAACCAGCCTGCGTTTTCTGGCGGAATAACGAAGCAGGCTTAATGCACGATTGCCGTGAGCAATCGCCACATCTGTTTCAAGCTTTTTTAGCAGGCAGCGAAGTTTACAAATAGCAAAAACGTCCCATGCGCCGAGGTTTGGCAGTATTTCATAAGCTATCTTTTTTGCCTGAAGTTGTGGAATGATGGCGGCATCGGGGTGAACCACGGCGTAAACCTTATGGCCTGCATACCCTAACGCTTCACTATAATCGATGACAGCCTGCTCAATCCCCCCGAGCCCGCGCGACAGCATCACATTTACAATGCATAATTTTTTCATGGGGCTGAGTTTAGGAGGAAAATGCCTGTGAAACAAGCAACGAATTACAAACCTTTTTCAGCAGATTTAGCGCCAAGAGCAAAATGTTTGAGAATAGCATTCACCTGTTCGGGATTTCCAACACCGTGCTGCGCCAAAGTCTCCTTT
The DNA here is from genome assembly GCA_013288335.1 of Alphaproteobacteria bacterium. GTDB lineage: Bacteria > Pseudomonadota > Alphaproteobacteria > Rickettsiales > JABCZZ01 > JABCZZ01. The sequence goes on along the minus strand of JABDCC010000067.1, from coordinate 747 downwards.
ATCTGCGGTGGAATTTCAATCGGTTTCGTTTTTGCAAAACTGATATCGACTTTATTATTTTCCTTGGTATAGACCACTTCCTGTCCAGTGCGGTTTATAAGCACTTGATAAGGTTCTAAATCAAATTCCTTCGCCCTGCTTTTTACATCTGCCTGTATATTTTTTACTTTGTCTTCAATCTGTTTTACATCATTGCTATTAAAGGCTTGAGATTCCTTAATTTGCTTTATTCTAACAAAAAATGGATCCGTAAAACCACTGACCGCAATAGGATTCTTGGTATGCTGCATATAGTCGCAGAAACTATCCAATAAGGCGATTTCATTGGAAGCTCTCTCAATAAGCTCCGGAACCGTTTTGATTATTTTATTTTTTTCTTTATTGTCTTCTTGCTGATTTATTTTCTGTAAAACAGCCGCGATTTTATCGGCTATTTCTGGGTTATTATTTGTGGGCGCGATACTAATGATAGCGCCATTAGTGCTCACTTGCTTGCCCGTTAGGCTCTCTAATACTTGTAAAGTGGCAGTGTTGCCACCCATCAGCTCTGCAATGGTTTTGGCGTCCTGATATTTATCGTTGTATATTTCCTTAGTGATGTCGGCATGGATCGGTACTGTTCCAGGTTGTCTTTGATCTTCCTGCGGGCATTATTGCCTGGATTGCCTGAATTTTCTGCACTAAAAGTGCCATTTCATTGGTGGCTTCGTGTATGCGGATTATGTTTTTCTCAATGTTTTCTTTTAC
>JABDCC010000066.1 GCA_013288335.1 Alphaproteobacteria bacterium | reverse complement strand
CGCCGACAAACGCCACAAATGGGACAAACATAATAGTAATGCATTTCTCCAAAGTTTCAGTCAGAAGCAGGCCAAGGCCGTCATTGTCAGTAGCTAAACTGTCCGGGTGTTCAATAAAGATAGAGAGCGACAACTGGGTCTTCTGAAAAAGCCCGGGGCCAACCCATGTAATGATGAGCAGGAAAGCAAATAAGATAAAAAAACTGCTGGTTTCGCGTGAAGTAATAGTTTGTCCGCGCTCTGCGGCTTCTTCAAGCCGTTTTCGGGTAGGTTCTTCGGTTTTTTGCGATTCGTCCTGTTCGTCTGCCATGGCTTATTTTAAATAGGTAATGAAAGAAGCAAGCTTGTCTTTGTAAAACTCTAAGGACCATAACATAAATGCGCTGAAGGTAGTTATTATTATAAAGAATCCCACCATGAGCTGTGGTGCAATAATAACAAAAAATACCTGCATGGTTGGCATGAGACGTGAAATAATACCAGCTCCCACAAACACTAATGTTCCCACAATTATAAGTGGCGCGGATATTTGTATGGCCATGTTGAAAGTGTCTGACACCATATGCGCGGCGGTTTGAGCAAAATCGCCAATCGGGGGAAATTTACCCGGAGCAAATACAGTATAACTCTCGGTGATACCACGTATCATCACATGGTGCAGGTTGGTAGTAAAAATGAGGACAACAGCGATGATGCCAAGAAAATTTCCGATAATAGAGCCTTGGCTTTGCTGGGTAACGTCAAACACTACAGCGGAAGAAACACCTGCTTGAACCGATAAAACAGTACCGGCAATATGCATAATACTAATCAATATTTGGCAGATGCTGCCAATGAGTATTCCGGTCAGTACCTCTGCGGTAATAAGCAGAGCCAGTGTGAGACTTGAGGCAGGTATGGGCGGTATGGTGGAAATCAGCAGTGGAGTCAGCAGCAGGCTTATAATAAGTGCTAGGGAAAGACGAATTCTTGCCGATACATAAGTTTCACCAAAGCCGGGTAAGACCATAATGCCGCTGCCAACACGGCAGAATATAAGAAAGAAAGCAAATATCTGCGATATCAGGAAATGTTCAAGCATTTATTACTCATCGCTTGTTCCGATTGAAACTATCCGGCTGTTAATCTCATCAGTGAAATCAGTGAGTGTATGTAGCATGAATGGCATCAGAAAAATGAGCGACACAAAAATCACCAGTACTTTGGGAACGAAGGTGAGTGTTTGTTCCTGAATCTGGGTGAGTGCCTGAAAAAGTGATATGATAAGACCCACCAGCAATGAAATGCTCATGAGCGGCATTGCGATTTTCAAAAACACAATGAGTGCGTGTCTGCCGATTTCTACTACTTCTGGTGAATCCATCGCTGTTTATAATCCATGAATTGTGCTTATGGACTATTTAGCGGTTTTTACCTGATCATTGCAAGTAAGAATAGTTACTTCGGTGTAATGACCAGTTCACTGTCCTTGCCAGTGATAACCACCGTACTGCCATCATGAATTTTTCCAGCCAGAATCAGGTTTGCGAGTGGGTTTTCAAGCTGGCGTTGAATCACGCGTTTGAGTGGCCTTGCGCCGTAGACTGCATCATAGCCGGTTTCTGCAAGCCAATCGCGTCCAGATTTTTCAAGCTTGAGCGTAATATGGCGATCAGTAAGGCGGGCGGCCAAACGTGCCACCTGAATATCCACAATACTGTGCATATTTTTCTTACCCAAGCGGCTAAATATCAGAATCTCATCGAGGCGGTTAAGGAATTCAGGGCGGAAGGCGCGGCGCACTACTTCCATTACCTGATCACGCGCGTGACCGCTGATTTCCACATCATCATCTGGATCGTTTTTGTGTTTGCCGAGGAATTCCGAACCGAGGTTGGAGGTGAGAATAATTAATGTATTTCTGAAGTCCACCGTGCGGCCTTGCCCGTCAGTGAGCCTGCCTTCATCGAGCACCTGCAGGAGGATGTTGAACACATCGGGATGGGCTTTTTCGACCTCGTCAAATAATATCACCTGATAGGGTCTACGCCGCACAGACTCAGTAATCACACCACCTTCTTCATAGCCAACATAGCCCGGAGGTGCGCCAATCAGCCTGGCAACGGAATGTTTTTCCATGAACTCCGACATATCCACACGTAAAATCGCGGTTTCGTCGTCAAATAAAAATCCGGCCAAAGCTTTGGTGAGTTCGGTTTTACCAACACCCGTTGGGCCCAAGAACAGGAATGAGCCAATGGGGCGGGCAGCATCACCAAGGCCGGCACGTGCGCGGCGCACCGCATTGGAAACTGCAACCACTGCCTCCTGCTGACCGACGACCCGTTTGGAAAGTTCTTCTTCCATATGCATAAGTTTTTCGCGCTCGCCTTCGAGCATCTTATCGACTGGAATTCCGGTCCAGCGTGAGACAATTGAAGCAATATCTTCGGTGGTGATGTTTTCCTTCATCATTGCGTTTTGTGTTATCGCTTCGGCGTTTTTCAACTGCTCGGTGAGTTTGGGAATAATGCCATAGACAATTTCACCTGCTTTGCTTAAATCACCTTTGCGCTGGGCAATATCACGCTCGCGTTGTGCCTGTTCAATCTGTTCTTTGATTGTTTGCACATTCTGCATCT
>JABDCC010000065.1 GCA_013288335.1 Alphaproteobacteria bacterium | reverse complement strand
AACTTTTTGTGACGGCGACTTCGGTCACCACTGGACAGGCGCGGGTTTTCAGCAATTCAGAAATCACTGCCGATGCGGTAATGGCTTCGGCCTGTTTGCCGTTTATGTTTCAGGCAGAAGAAATTGATGGTGATTCCTACTGGGATGGCGGCTATGTGGGTAATCCCTCCATTTGGCCGCTTACCTATAATGGCGACAGTAATGATATTGTGATTGTGGAAATCAACCCGATTGTACGCAAAGAAAAACCCGAAAAAGGCAAAGATATTATTAATCGCCTCAATGAAATTTCATTTAATACCAGTCTTATTGCGGAGCTGCGGGCAATCAATTTCGTTAATAAACTCATTGATGAAAATCATCTGAATAATCCCAAATACCGCAGGCTGAATATTCATCTTATTGCATCGACTAAAGAGATGCTGGCTCTCAATGCTTCGAGCAAACTCAATGCCAGTTGGGATTTCTTCGTCTATATGCACGGACTCGGCAGGCACTCGGCGAGTGACTGGATTAATAAAAACTTCGATATGCTGGGTGTGGATTCAAGTATTGATATTGAAGAAATGTTCCTCTGCCATGTCAAAAAGCCCGCGCCGGTGAAAGCTAAATCTAAAAAATCCGCTTAATTATCTGCCAGATGTTTGAGTCCGGTTTGCAAATAGGCATAGCCGGTTACGAGTGTCAGTAACGCCGCAGCCCAAAGTAACAATTCACCGAGTGCTTGAACGGGAATAAAAGTAATGCTTGGTCCAAGCAGGAGAAGAAAAATTGCGACCATTTGCGCGGTGGTTTTATATTTAGCCAGGTTTGATACGGGCACACTAATGCGCAAATCCGCAAGAAATTCTCGAAGACCTGAGACTAAAATTTCACGGCAAAGAATTGCTAGTGCCGGGATAATATTCGCACGGTTTTCTTTGACGAGCAACATTAGTGCAGTGGCGATGAGGAGTTTATCTGCTATCGGATCAAGGAATCTGCCGAGGTTGGAATTCGCATGCCACGCGCGCGCGAGGTAGCCATCGAAGAAATCGGTGATGCTCGCATATAAGAATAAAAGTGCGCATACCCAGTTAGATAAATTACTGTGAAAAAACAAGAAAATGAGCGCCAGTAACGGTATCACGAGGATACGCGAATAGGTCAGAATATTGGGAATCTGTTTTTTCATACAGGTGAGAATGGCATAGTTTGAGCCAAATGGGAAGCGGAAGAGATTACGTGTGGAAGAAATTATAAATTTTCTCGGCGATTTTTTTGCTGATACCTTCCACTTTTTCAAGCTCACTTATGGTTGCGGATTCAACCTCTTTACTGGAGCCAAAATGCTGCAAAAGTGCGCGTTTGCGGCTAGCGCCGATATTCGGAATCTGGTCAAGGGAAGACTCGCGTATCGCATTACTGCGTTTGATGCGGTGCGAGCCAATAGCAAAACGGTGTGCCTCATCACGCAGCCTTTGCAGGTAATGTAAAACCGGGTCATTCGGCTCAAGCTGAAAAGGCTCGCGGTCGGGAATATGTAACCATTCGCGTCCGGCATTGCGATCCACTCCCTTTGCAATAGCAACATAGATTAAATCTGTAACACCAAGCTCTGTAAACACCTGCGTTGCGACGGAGAGTTGACCTATACCGCCATCAATCAGGACAATATCCGGCCAGGATTCAGCGCGTTCAGGGTCTTCTTTTTGCAGGCGTTTGAAGCGGCGCGTGAGCACTTCACGCATCATGGCGTAATCATCACCTGGTTCGAGTTCAGTGTTCCTGATATTAAAGCGGCGGTAATGTTTTTTATCAAACCCCTCACTGGTAGCGCAAATCATTGCACCTACCATATAGGTGCCGGAAATATGGCTATTGTCATACACCTCAATGCGTTTTGGCGGAGCCTTCATTTCAAATAATTCACCAACCTTTTTGAGTAGCATCGTGTTGGTGGCAAGGGCAGAGCCATGGCGTTGTAACGCCTCCCGCGCATTGATGATTGCTCGCTCCATCACTGATTTTTTTTCGGGCCGCGATGGGAATTCTAGTTTCACCTTATGGGAATGTTCTGTAGACAATGCCTCTTCTAAGAGTTCGCTTTCAGGTAGTTCGTGGCTTACTAATATGAGGCGTGGCGCGATTTGCGTGGAATAAAACTGACCGATAAACGCACTTAGGATTTCAGCATCGGAAAAACCGGCAGTGTGTTCGGGAAAATACGATTTATTGCCAAAATTCTGCCCACCGCGATAGAAAAACACCTGCACGCATGCGCGCTCACTCTCTGTGTAAACTGCTATGACATCGGCATCCTGCAAAGTGGTGGCTATAGTGTTTTGTTCATGTTGCACACGACTGAGCGCAGTAATACGATCACGTAACACCCCAGCTTTTTCATAATTAAGCGCCGCACTTTCTGCTGTCATTTCTTCTGCCAGTTGTTTTTTTATTTCATGGCTTTTTCCCAGCAGAAAGCGCTCTGCTTCTTTGGTGAGTTCGCGGTATTCTTCTTTACTAATATAGCCAACACATGGCGCAGAACAGCGTTTAATCTGGTATTGCAGGCAAGGACGCGAGCGGTTTCTAAAAAAATTATCCGAGCAGTTACGCAACAAAAATGCTTTCTCTAAAAGCACCAATGTTTCATTCACTGCGCCTGCCGACGCGAAAGGGCCAAAA
>JABDCC010000064.1 GCA_013288335.1 Alphaproteobacteria bacterium | reverse complement strand
GAAAGGACTGGTATTGAGTGACGGTGGAAAACCGCTTGGGTTTTACATGGACTATTCAGATGGTGAGTTCCTTAACAGGCTCTTCACCAATGATGTTCGTACCCGAATAGGTTTCACCGACAAAGACTCAAATATACTGGTCAATGGGATGAGGCAGGTGGTTGAGTTCGCGCATAGCCATAAAGCTATCATGGTCGATGCGAATGAACTCAATTGGTTAGCGGTTCTAGGTGGACAGAAAGGTCCTGAACCCCGCGTCATTGACGTGGATTCATGGGCAATCGGCAAGTTTCCTGCAAAGGTAATCATGCCGTCCATCAGGGATCACAGCAGCAAGCAGTTCAACGAGTTGACAGACTGGTTTAGTATTGGAGTGGTAACATTCCAAATCTATACAGGTATCCACCCTTATAAGGGGACGCTTGATGGATATAAACCAGCGGAGTTGGGAAGGCGTATGAAAGACAACGCCTCGGTGTTCGCACCAAACGTTCGGCTCAACAGAGCTGTACGGGATTTCAATTCCATTCCTCGCAAGCTTTTGGATTGGTACGTAGCGACCTTCCAGAACGGTGTGAGGACTGTCATGCCAAGTCCGTTCGACACTGCCATTACAACCGGCGCTCAGGTGAGAACCATGAGGGCAGTTGTGAAGCAGGGAACGGGAATTTTGGTATTCGAAAAACTGTTTGATGGGGTAAGCGACCCGGCCGTACGGATTTTTCCGTGTGGCGTGGTTTTGCAAAAATCCGGTACATTGTTTGATTTGGTGTTGAAGAAACCAATCGGGAAGGTAACTTCCTCCGATTGTGAGATTACCAGAAAGAATAATGGCTGGTTGATTGCAGACTGGGATAATAAGCGGGTGTTTCGTTTCATAAACGCCGTAAGCCTTGAAATGACTGTCTTAGACATTCAGATCAAGTGCGATAAGGTGCTTCGTTATGAAGACCGTTTGTTTGCGCTGACCGATCAGGGTCTCACTGAATTATCGTTAATTGTTTTGGGCAAGCCAATCCTTTCTCGCGGCAATACCTGGCAAGTTATGATTAACTCAACCAGGTTGTTCGACGGGGTAGGAACAATGGATGCGATGGGGGCAACATTCCTTATCGCGCCATTTGGTGACAAGTCCGTAGCACAGGTTCGTGTGAAAGAACTTGATGGATATACGCCAGTAATGGCAAAAGCGGGTAACCGTTTTGTATCTGTCATGACTGTTGATAAAAAGGGTGATTATCAGAAATTTGAGATCATCTTTGACAGCAGTTATACTTCTTACACACTGACGCAAATTGCTGCAGACAGTCCAGAGCTTAACTTGGCGATTTTGCCTAAAGGCGTTTGCGCAACTATCGTTCGCGATGGTGAGCTAGCGATCTTTGGATTAAAAGGCACACCAACCAAGATTGACGATGGCGAAATTACCACTGAAATGATCCTGGGAAACTGGGAAAACAAGGTGGTGTATGTTTCAAAAGGTGCAGTTTCGACTGTATCTATGAAACCAAGCTGAATAAGCTTATAGAAGGTCCCGATTTATCGGGGCCTTCTTTTTTTTATGTAATTTAGCTCAGTTGGGTATAGGCAAATAGTTCATATACCATGCTACGAACGTGGTGCATTGAACAATGACAATAAGCCAGAATTTTATACGGAATGAAAATTTATGGATTTTATGCCTGAAGAATTTCTGCGCTATATAGGCTGCCGGGCTGCCACCGATCAATGCCAGAAAAAGTAAGACCGCTTCGGGCACTCTCCATATGTCGTGGCGGGCGTAATATTTATCGAGACCGTAGAGGCAGAAAGTAACGATATTGAGTACAGCCAACGCGAGGAGAATATGAACAATATTGAACTGCATAACGCCTATGGTTATAATTATTTGATTATAAATAGTATTTTAAGGCCATGGATGCAAGTGCAGATACAAATCTTCCAAATATCTCAATTCAAGAAAAGCGATAAACTAAGATTTATTAGTAAAATATTAACCATTATGGTCTATATTCGTTTTATAATGATTATTATAATTACTAAGGGAGAAAATCATGGACACCACTAACATAACCCAGGAACTGCGCGCTTCTGTTAAAGACAATGATTTTGATACATTTAACAATACTTATGTCAATTTTTTAAAACGATTTGATTCATTCAATAAATCACATTCTTCAAGCCCTGCTGGAGTTACAGTCCATAATGCTATTTTTGGTAAAGATAACTTCTTTCTAAAACAAACCAATGATGAACAAGCCACAAATTTATTAAATAATGGCCAGGAAGCTAGCAATGTTTTTGGTCAACTATCTGTAGAAGAACGTCTCGATTTCTTAAAAATATTAGAGAAAAAGATAAAGAATTATGAACAAGATATATCTTTAACCATTACTGCAGATACCGGAAAACCTCTCTTAATAGCAAAAAGTGAAATGGATAAAGGCGGAGACTGGTTTAAATATGCTTATGAAAAGGCTGAGAAACAATTATCCCCCACACGCGATGGCAAAACTATGGGATCGGTTCGTCCATTAGGGGTTGCCCAAATTATTGGCGCTTATAATTATCCTTATGCACTGGCTATTGGTGGCATCGTTGGTGCGCTCACCACGGGTAATAGTGTCATTGTATCTGCTCCGCTTAAAGCGCCTAATTGGGTTTTCCCCTTTATGCAAGCGGCTAAAGAAGCTTTGGATGAATTCTCTACAAAAGCCAAGACAGAGGAAAAGCCTTGGGCCACTGATTTTGCTGAACACGCAAAAGATCTTATTCAATATAGTGTTGGCGTTAATCAAAAACTGACCGCAAATGCAGATGTAGTTCATTTTGTAGGCAGTGATACTGTCGGAGAAATTATACGAAAATCACGCGGTCAGAAAAGAACTATCCTTGAAAT
>JABDCC010000063.1 GCA_013288335.1 Alphaproteobacteria bacterium | reverse complement strand
CGACTCCTGCCAATTTTTTCCATGCACTACGTCGCCAACTTCATCGTAAGTTCCGCAAACCATTGATCGTCATGACACCAAAATCACTTTTGCGTCATAAACTTGCAGTATCGAACCTTTCCGATATGGCAACAGGAACGCATTTTCTGCGAGTAATACCGGAGACAAAGAAACTGGTGGATGACAAGAAGGTAAAACGCGTCATCCTGACTTCTGGCAAGGTTTACTACGATCTCTATGAAGAGCGCGAAAAACGTGGCCTGAAAGACATGGCGATTGTTCGTGTGGAGCAATATTACCCGTTCCCAGCGCGTGAAATTGCTTCGGCACTGATGCGCTATAAGAATGCCGATGTGCTTTGGTGCCAGGAAGAGCCTGAAAATATGGGCGCATGGCGTTATATTGGTCCAAAAATCGGCAGAATTCTGGAAGATTTGGGCAGTAAAGATGTCCGCATTAAATATGCGGGTCGTGCGGAATCTGCCTCTCCGGCTGCAGGCTACATCAAAATTCACGAAAAAGAACAGAAGAAGCTGGTTGATGAAGCGTTTGACCTAAATACCGGCGTAACCGGTGCAACCTTGAAGAAAGCCGCAGGTTAGAACAATATTACCGCAACTCCTCATTTTTCTGCGATTGGTGATTTACATAAGCCACAGTTATTTATATAAAGCACGGGCTGTAGGGGTGTAGCTCAATTGGTAGAGCACCGGTCTCCAAAACCGGGGGTTGCAGGTTCGATTCCTGTCGCCCCTGCCATGTATAGTTTACGGTATAGGGCAGAATAGTAGAGTTTAAAGATATGGTTAGCGATACAAAAAGTATAATGCGCGAGTTAGGATCCAAAGCCCGTAAAGCCTATGCTGTACTGGCCGAGAGTTCTGCTGACCAGAAAAACCAAGCACTTCTTGAAGCAGCAAAAGCTATTCGCAGCAATGCCAAAGAAATTATAAAAGCCAATTCCATAGATATGGCAGCGGCGCGCAAATCCAGCATGAGCAAGGCAATGCTGGACCGGCTCGAATTATTTGCGGCCCGCATTGAGGCTATGGCGATATCCATCGAAGATATTGCCAAATTAACAGATCCAGTCGGCAAAGTAATGGCAACGTTTAAGCGTCCTAATGGTCTTATTATTGAGCGTGTATCTATACCGCTTGGCGTTATAGGGCTTATTTATGAATCACGTCCTAACGTTACGGCAGACGCCGGGGCGCTGTGCATTAAATCCGGCAATGCAGTAATTTTGCGCAGCGGATCGGATAGTTTTTATTCTTCCAATGCCATCGCGGAATGTTTGCGCATTGGTCTTGCTAAAGCAGGTTTGCCCGCTGACGGTGTCCAACTCGTGCAAACCAATGACCGTGAGGCAGTTGCGGCTATGCTTAAAATGGTTGGGGTTATTGATGTGATCATTCCTCGTGGAGGAAAATCACTCAATACGCGCATTATGAAGGATAGCAAGGTGCCCACTTTGCTACATCTTGAGGGTAACTGTCATACCTATATCCATGCAAAGGCGGATGCGGAGATGGCGGTAAAAGTGCTGCTGAATGCTAAAATGCGCCGTACCGGAATATGCGGTGCTACGGAATCACTGGTGATTGACAAAGCGGTGCTTTCACTGTTGCCCGAAATTGTGAATAAGCTGGTTCGGGAAGACTGCGAAGTGCGCGGAGATGCAACTGCCTGCAAAACGGATGCGCGCATAAAACCTGCGACCTCTGATGACTGGCATACGGAATATCTGGATGCAATCATTTCAGTTAAAACAGTTGAAAATATTGACGAAGCCATAGAACATATCAATCACTACGGTTCGCACCATACCGATGCTATTATCACGGAAGATAAAAAAGCTGCTGCTGAATTTCTAAAGCGTGTTGATTCTGCCATTGTGCTGCATAATGCTTCTACCCAATTTGCGGACGGAGGTGAATTCGGGTTTGGGGCGGAAATCGGTATAGCAACCGGAAGATTACATGCGCGTGGTCCCGTAGGCGTGGAACAGCTTACCACCTACAAATATATAATAAAAGGCAGCGGACAAATCAGGCCAAAATGAACGCAATGACAGGGAAACTTCGCATAGGTTTACTCGGAGGTTCTTTTAATCCAGCCCACGCAGGTCATCTGCATATAAGCCTTGAAGCGTTGAAACGCCTGCATCTGGATCAGGTATGGTGGCTGGTCTCGCCGCAAAATCCTCTGAAACCTACGGCAGATATGGCGCCGTATAAAAAACGGTTTGCTTCGGCAAAGATAATGGCAAGCCATGAGCGGCGCATCATAGTCAGTGATTTTGAGCAGCGTCACGGGCTGAAATTTACTTATGCAACACTCAATGCACTGAAAAAACGTTATCCCCAGAATCAGTTTGTCTGGATTATGGGAGCAGATAATCTGGCCGGATTTCACCGCTGGCAACGCTGGCGTTCCATTATTAACATAATGCCAATGGTCGTATTTGATCGTGCGCCGTTCTCCCACACTGCACTGCGTACATGTGCAGCGCTTGCACTTAAAAATATGCGTCTTCCGGAAAATGATATTGCATCTATTGCAAGTCGTACCAAGCGTTGGGTATATATGTATCTGCTTGCGCGCCGCCACCCGGCATCCTCTACGCAAATAAGGGTAGGCAAACGCTAATTATCAATATTGATGTTATTGTAATTTTTAAGTAATATCCGGGCACTTATGGATTCGGGACAATCAGAATAAGGACAATGTGATGGATATTATTGCCCTGATTTACAGCTTGAGCGGGTTGATATTTGGCGCTGCATTTATCACTCAAGTGCTGACGCTCATCCGGGATAAAGAGGCGGTGTTTTCTTACAGTATTTTTACCTGGGTAATTTTTTCTTTGTGCAGTGTCGTTACTTTATCTTACGTCTATAAACACGACAGTGACAGCTATTT
>JABDCC010000062.1 GCA_013288335.1 Alphaproteobacteria bacterium | reverse complement strand
CGGAAGAGCGTTGGTCGGCAGGTGGCATTGATTCCGTTCAGTTTGAGGCGGCAACCAATAAAGGCGCAGCGCTTGCACCGCTTCACAAAATTGCATCCGGTGGTGAGCTTTCACGCTTCATGCTTGCGATGAAAGTGGCACTTGCAGAAGTGAAATCCACACCCACACTCATCTTTGATGAAATTGATACCGGTACAGGTGGCGCGGTGGCGGATGCTATTGGCAAGCGACTTGCAAAACTTGGTGAGAGTAATCAGGTGCTGGTGGTAACTCATCTTCCACAAGTGGCTGCGCGCGGTAATTATCACTTGCAGGTTTTGAAGGAAGAAAAATCCGGCGCAACATTTACCAAAGTAGTGGCGCTCAATGCGACTACGCGCAAGGAAGAGTTGGCGCGGATGTTAGCCGGTGCGGAGATTACGCAGGAAGCGCGCAAGGCGGCTGCTAAATTGTTGCAGGCGGTCTGATGAGTGTTTCAAAAGAAGAGGCAAAAGCGGAAATTGAACGCTTGAGTGATGAGCTTCGTCACCATAATAAATTATATTATCAGAAAGATGCGCCGGAAATAACCGATGCTGAGTATGATGCGCTGTTTCGTGAATTACAAGCCCTTGAAGCGGAGTTTCCCGATCTCGCAAAATCCAGCAGCCCCACGCAAAAAGTAGGCGCGGCACCTTCCACAAAATTTGCCAAAGTCCACCACAAAATCCCCATGCTTTCGCTGAATAATGCGTTTACGGAGGAGGAGGTTGAAGAGTGGGATAAGCGTATAAAGAACTTTCTAAACTTACCAGAGAATGAAGATATTACTTATATTTGTGAACAAAAAATTGACGGCCTATCATTTTCTGCGAGATACGAAAATGGCAAATTAGTACAGGGTGCCACACGGGGTGACGGAGAAGTTGGAGAAAATATTACAGAAAATTTGAAAAAAATAAGAAATCCAGATCCAACTAAGATAATTTTTACTTACGATGAGCCAAATTTTCCTTCCGAAATAAAAGGCAAAAATATTCCTGCCATATTTGAGATAAGAGGAGAGGTGTATTTACAGCATGGAGCATTTGAGATTTTAAACTCTACAAAAGCGGAAGGAAAAAAATTTGTTAACCCTCGTAATGCAGCGGCTGGCATTATTAGGCAATTGGACCCCAATGCATCGTCGTTGCGCTATTTGGCTTATTTCATATATGGCTGGGGAGAAATAAGTTCAGATTTCAGTATGCCTACAACTCACCATGAAATGATGGAAATTATCGCAAGCTATGGTTTTCTAATAACTCCTCATCACCCTAAAGATAAGAATGTATATAAGGTTTTAACTACAAACATAGCTCAAATGCTTGAATATCATAAGAAGATTCAACAAGATCGATCGTCTATACCTCACGATATTGATGGTCTAGTTTATAAAGTTGATGATAGAGCCTTAAGAGAACGTCTTGGTTTTGCAGGACGTGCACCGCGCTGGGCATTGGCGCATAAATTTCCTGCCGAGCAGGTGGTGACCACCGTAGAAAATATTGAAATACAGGTCGGCAGAACGGGCACGCTCACGCCGGTTGCACGACTTACTCCGGTGAATGTTGGTGGAGTAATGGTTTCCAATGCGACGCTGCATAATGAAGATGAAATCGAACGCAAAGATATCCGCATTGGCGACACAGTAGTGGTGCAGCGTGCAGGTGATGTGATTCCACAAATTGTTTCCGTGCGCACTCACGCAGCAGATTCTCACAAATATATTTTTCCGCTAAATTGCCCGGTTTGCGGTTCGCATGCAGTGCGTGAAGAGGGCGAAGTGGCACGGCGTTGCACTGGAGGTCTTATCTGCGAAGCGCAAGCCATAGAGCGGCTTCGGCATTTTGTTTCACGCAACGCATTTGATATTGAAGGCCTCGGTGAAAAACAAATTCAATCATTCTGGGAAGCAGGACTCATTCGTGCACCGCATGATATTTTCCGGCTCGATTACGAAACCATAAAAATCTGGGAAGGGTGGGGTGAAAAATCGGTTACTAACTTGCAGGCGGCGATCACGTACGCGCGCAATATTACTTTGCCGCGATTTATTTATGCGCTTGGCATCCGCCATATTGGTGAGATCACCGGAAAACTTTTAAGCCGTCATTATGTGTCATACGCAGAATTGAAAAAAGCGATGTTACAGCTTGAACATGGCAGCGAAGCATGGAACGACTTGCTTTCGATTGACGGTGCAGGCGAAGTGATGGCTGATGCTCTGCGTGAATTTTTCCATGAGGAGCATAATCTGCAAATTCTCACCGAGCTTGAAAAAGAACTCACCATTGCCGACGCTGAGCTTGCTCAAACGGATTCTAAAGTTGCTGGAAAAACGGTGGTGTTTACCGGAACACTCGAAAAAATGACGCGCAACGAGGCGAAGTCGCGTGCGGAATCATTGGGTGCAAAAGTCGCGGGAAGCGTATCTTCCAAAACCGATTATGTAGTGGCCGGCAGTGATTCTGGCAGCAAACTTAAAAAAGCCACCGAGCTTGGCGTAAAAATTTTAAATGAAGATCAATGGTTAGAGCTGATCAGTTAATTACTTTTATTGCTATTGCTTGTGGTATATGGTAGAATTATCACAATATATAGTGTTTAAATGGCTAAATAATGAAGATTACTGAATATTCGCCGGTTAGCAAGGCAGGCTCGACCAAGAAGAAGGATAACGCTTCTTCCACTGGTGGGGTCGGAGATTTTTTGGGACTGCTGTCTTCGAATGAGACAGAAAGCCCGGCACCAGTATCCCAGCCGCCCGATGTTCAGTCGGTTACTTCCATGGATGCGCTGCTTTCTTTGCAGGAAATGCCGGAAGATGAAATCAGAAAACACCAGGCAGTTCAGGAAAGCAAGGGCACACTCGAAGCCTTGGAAACACTGCGTGTAGCACTGCTTACCGGAAGCATTTCCGGCAACATGGTCTATAAACTAAAGAATGTCATTGCCATACAAAAGCAGCGTGTAAACGACCCCCAACTCATGAGCATTATCAACGATATTGAGTTACGCGC
>JABDCC010000061.1:2053-3060 GCA_013288335.1 Alphaproteobacteria bacterium | reverse complement strand
ATCGCAATTCTCCAAAGTTCCTGCAACACGATGCGGGAACATTTTAAGCGCCGGATGTTTTGCCATATTACCAGCAATAATCGGGCGGGTTTCGATGCCTTTGCTGTTGAGAAAAGTTGTAATGTCTTTGGGTGTAAAAGGAGCATTTTCTTTCAGTACAATGCCAAAGCCAAACCAGCTGCAATAGGCTTTTTTCTGCTCATCCTGAAAGCGGAGAAAGCTCTTATATTTATCAAAGCCAGCACGGTAAGATTTTTGCGTTGCGCGGCGTTTTTCAACAAACCCTTTGAGCTTTGGCAACTGCTTCATACCCATTGCTGCCTGCACTTCCGTCGGCCTTAAATTATAGCCAATATTTACGAATATGAAACGCGGATCAATATCAGGATACTGCGCAATATATTTTTCTTTTTCATCCGCTTCGCGTGACCAGCCATGCGCACGTAATACACGCAATAATTCCGTCATTTCAAAACTATTAGTGAAACACAAACCGCCTTCAAACGTTGTGATATGGTGCGAGTAATAAAGACTCATAGTGCCTACATCGCCGATGCTCCCTACCGGCTTTCCATCAAATGATGCACCCATAGATTCGCAGCAATCCTCGATGATATAGAGATTATGTTTCTTCGCCAAAGCCATAATCGCGTCCATATCACACGGGTTGCCGTACACGTGCACCAGCATTATCGCTTTGGTTTTTGGCGTAATCGCCGCCTCCAGTTTTGCCATATCAAAATTATAAGTGCTCAAATCGCAATCCACAAATACCGGCATGAGCTGGCACTGAATCAGCGGCCAGACGGTCGTTGCCCAGGAAAGTGCCGGAACAATAACTTCATCGCCGGGTTTCATATGATTCTTCCATGCCGGATTGGTAAGTGCGGCGACTGCGAGCAGATTAGCAGACGAGCCAGAATTATTCATGATACTGTATTTTGCACCGAATTCTTTGGCGCATTCGCCTTCAAATTTGCGAACTTCCTTGCCCATAGTTACCATGG
>JABDCC010000061.1:0-2043 GCA_013288335.1 Alphaproteobacteria bacterium | reverse complement strand
GTGGAAAGCGACTGCCCGATCATGGCATTGATTTCATCCGCACCAAAACTTGGCTCATGTAAACGCACCTTGGGGTTCTTGGGGTCAAATGCAAAATTGAAATTCGCATCGCAATAGGCTTTTACATTTTCTTCTATTGCTTTTAAAATTTTATCGCTCATAGAGTGCCTCTTTATCTGGTCAGAAATTTAGTGCAGTTTTAGCATGTCTGTAGACTCAAGCCAATAGAATTACAGTATGATATCGCCTTCTAAAAAATTATGCGGGTGATAGTCAAAATCCTCTTTTGCAGAGCTCATATCGAAAACCAGATCCTGATTCATGCGGGTTGCTACCTCGCCGTTTATATGAATAAATGGGAATAATTTTCCCATTATATTGAGCAGAAAAGGCAAAAACGGTACACCAATGATGCAAGGCTTTTTACCTAGATAGATAAATATTTTCTTCACCATCTCGTGATAAGTAATAGGCGTCTTACCACCCAAATTATAGGCTTTTCCATAGGTTTTAGGATTGTCTATAATGGATATGGCAGCATCCGCCAGATCTTTTGCCCAAACCGGGTGGCGCAGCCCTTTTGCCGGTGGATAAATAGCTACAAAGCCGAACTTTCGGATGGTGTTTGTCATCCGCGTTATATTGGCATCCATTCCCATGCCATAAATCATTGTTGGGCGGAATATTGTAATATTTAGTAAATCCGATTTAGATAAAATTGAATGTTCTGCATTTTCGAGCTTTTTGACCACCTGCTGTTCATACATATTTTTAGAGTTGGTTTTTCCAAAAACGGAGGTTGAACCGAAAGCGATTATTCTTTCAACTCCGGTTTTTATTATCGCATCTATCACAGACGGCAACAGCCATATAGCCGCCGTATGAATCAGAATGTCTGCTTTTATGCCACTGAGTTTATCCCCATGTATATTCAAATCGCATTGCAGCCATTTTAAATTGGGGTGGACAAAATTCACTACGGTTTCATTATAAATTGCAATTACTTTGGCACCATGAGCGAGGGTTTTTGCTATAATGCAAAGTCCTATCTGCCCACTGCCACCAGTCAGAATAATCGTTTTTCCAGACAGACTCTGATTTTCTGGCTCAGTAGCAGTTAAGCGGATTATAATTTCCTCAGGAGAAAGCTTAATAAGTAAATTCCTTACCTAGTCAAAAATTTTGTGCCGGTTTTGACACGTTCGCGCCAGTAATCCAGCAAATCCTGCATCGTCTGCTCAAAGGTTATTTCTGTTTTCCAGCCGGTATGTTTTTCAAATTTAGCAGTATTTGGCACCTGCAAATCCGCATCAATAGGGCGAAGCCTGTCAGGATCGGTTTCCACCTTAATTTTCTTGGCTTTTGGCGAAAGTTTTATCAGGTGATTTAACATATCCTTGATGCTGCAAGTATAGGTGCCGCCAATATTATAATAGGCGCCCGCAACCGGCTTTACCGTCACGAGCATATAATAGGCACGCACAGCATCGCGCACATCGGCAAAGGTGCGCAAGCTATCAAGATTACCTACTTTTATCACCGGGGCAATCTGCCCCTGCTCTATCATAGCAATCTGCTTGGCAAAGGTAGATTCCGCAAACACGTCGCCACGGCGCGGGCCAGTGTGCGTGAACATGCGCGTCGTCATCACTGTCATATTATAGGCTTCGGCATAAAACCGCCCGATTAAATCTGTGCCCACTTTGGAGATGGCGTAAGGTGACGCGGGATGAAAAGTACATTCCTCATCAATTGGTAATTTTTCTTTAGGCACACGACCAAACACTTCAGATGATGCACAAATGTGAACTATCGCATCTTTTTTATATTGCTTGAGGGCCTCAAGCACGCGCGATGTGCCCTGAATATTGGTGTCATACGTATCAAGCGGCGCCGTAAAGCTTGTCTTTGGATAGCTTTGCGCTGCTAAATGAAACACATAATCTGGCTGAGATACACGCACCGCTTCATTGATGGAGTCGCTGTCATGCAAGTCACCATAAAGCAACTGGATGCGATCTTTGCGGTTAATCTGCGGCACGA
>JABDCC010000060.1 GCA_013288335.1 Alphaproteobacteria bacterium | reverse complement strand
ACGAACAGCGCCAAAACAATTCCCCTGCATGAAATATACAAACCCACAGGCCAGCGTGTCCACCATCAAAATGTTGTCGATGACGAGGCGATTGACAGGGAAGATATAGTTAAAGGTTATGAATATGAAAAAGGCGAATATGTAACCCTGGAGCCGGAAGAAATCCAGAATCTTAAAATCCCGTCATCAAAAACTTTGGAAATTACGCAATTTGTTAATGTTGGTGAAATTGATCCGATCTATTTCGAGCGGCCTTATTATGTCGTGCCTCAGGATAATAAATCAGAGGACGCATTTATCGTAATTCGTGATGCATTGCGCAAAAACGGCAAATATGGCTTGGGCCAGTTGGTAATTGGCGGGCGCGAGCGTTTATGCGCATTGAAAGCCTGTGGCAGCGGCATGATGCTGGAAACCATGCGCTATCGCGATGAGATCCGAAAAGCCGATGCGTATTTTGATGAAATTTCCGATTCCGGCCCTGATAAGGAGCAATTGGCGCTGGCCGGGCAGTTAATCAAGCAAAAGAGCGCCAAATTCAATCCGACAAAATACCACGACCATTACCGTGAGGCATTGCAGGAATTAATAGATTCCAAAATCGAGCACCGCCAACCTAATATTGAGAAAGAGGAAAAACCGCGCGGTAAGGTTGTTAACCTGATGGATGCATTGAAGAAAAGTTTAAATCAGAAAGAGCAGAAAGCGAAACCTAAAAAAACAAAAGCCAAAACTTCCGCTAAAAAGAAAACTAAAACTAAGGCAAAACGTCGTGCCGCTTAAGAAAACGCCACTTGCCAAATATAATGCCAAACGGGATTTCAAGAAAACCGCCGAACCTTCAGGCAAATTGCGCAAAAGTAAGACCGGCAATAGTTATCTAATTCAGAAACATGCGGCATCGCATCTGCATTACGATTTCCGGCTTGAGCTGGACGGCGTATTGAAAAGCTGGGCGGTAACCAAAGGTCCTAGCCTTGATCCGGAAGTGAGGAGACTGGCTGTAGAAGTGGAAGATCACCCTGTTGCTTATGGCAGTTTTGAAGGCATTATACCCAAAGGCCAATATGGGGGCGGTACGGTGATGCTATGGGATACGGGCAACTGGGAGTCGATTGATGACCCGCATAAGGGTCTGAAAAGCGGGCATTTGCATTTCCGCTTGAACGGCAAACGCCTGAAGGGCGAGTGGGCACTGGTGCGAATGCACGGCAAGCCTGGTGAGAAGCGCAATAACTGGTTATTAATTAAGAAATCCGACAAATATGCCAAGCCGGGTGATAAGGATAAATTATTAGTCAAGGAAATTACCAGCATTGCGTCAAAACGCAGTATGGAAGAAATCGCCGAGCAGAAAAAGAAAGTGTGGCACAGCAATCATCCTGAGAATGGTGAAGAAAAATCCAAACTTAAAAAAAAAGATTCCAAAAGCTTGCCTAGCTTTATAGAACCTCAGCTGACAACGCTCAGCGATAGAATGCCGCAGGGTAATAATTGGGTGCACGAGGTTAAATGTGACGGTTATCGCACCTTGGCGCGCATTGATGGCGATAATGTAAAAATGCTGACGCGCACAGGTTTGGATTGGACACACAAATTCAAATCTATTGCTGAGCGATTAGAGAAACTCGGCAGCTTGGCCATATTGGATGGCGAGATAGTAGCGCAAGATAAGAATGGGCGGAGCAGTTTTATGGAATTGCAGAAAGCGCTGACGGAGGAGAAGGACAAGGATTTGCAATATTATGTTTTTGATCTTCTTTATCTTGATGGGAAAGATTTGCGAAGTCTATCACTTCTCGAACGCAAAAAGAAATTGAAACGGTTGCTGGAAAGCAAAAAGCTTAAGGGTGTTTTTTACAGCGATCACTTTACCGAATCCAGGGGTTTTTTTGAAAAAGCCTGTCAGCTTGGATTAGAAGGGGTAATTTCCAAAAAAGCGGATGATGAATACCGTTCCGGCCGTGGCAAATCCTGGCTAAAATCCAAATGCCATAAACGGCAGGAATTTATCATAGGCGGTTATACTAGATCTTCCACAGGCGCTGCCGTAATCGGCTCACTACTTTTGGGTTATTATGAAGGTAAGGATTTTATTTATGCCGGGCGAGTAGGAACTGGCTTTGATCATGAAACCGCAACAATACTTTATAAAAAATTAAATAAGCTCAAATGCGATACTATGCCGTATACGAAATATTCCGATGCCGGACGCAGAGGTGCTGGCTGGAAACGTGGTGTCATATGGGTTGAACCAAAACTTGTTTGCGAAACCGAATTTGCTGAATGGACAGGGGAAGGTGCTTTGCGTCATCCATCATTTCAGGGCCTCCGTGAGGATAAACCCGCTAAGGATGTGAAACGCGATTATGCAGCCCATGGCAGGACTAAGGGAAAGGCCATGAAAAACAATAATCTTGAGGTTTCCGGGATAAAAATCAGCCATCCGGATAGAATAGTTTTCCCGGGCGAGGATTATACTAAGCAAGATGTGGTGCAGTATTACGAAGCGATAAGTGATTATATACTTCCCTATATTAAAGACCGCTTGATAAGTGCTATCCGCTGCCCAGAAGATATTAAAGGCCAATGTTTCTTCCAACGACATGCCGGACTGATAAAATCAAAATATCTAAAAGAGATTAAGGTCAAAGGCCATGGTGACAACCAGCCATATATTGCCTTGGATAATAAGGAGGGGCTAATTTCGTTGGCGCAAATGGGTATTATAGAAATTCACCCGTGGGGCAGCAAGATTGATGATGTCTATAAACCCGACCGCATAATTTTTGATTTTGATCCCGACTCGAGTGTTGCATGGAAAGAGGTTGTCAGCGCTGCATTTGAAATTAAGAAAAAGCTGGAGAAAATCGGCTTGCAATCTTTTCTAAAAACCACCGGCGGCAAGGGGTTGCACGTCATCGTCCCGGTAAAACCCAAATATGACTGGAATGTTATGAAGCCGTGGGCGAAGGCAGTAGCCGAAAGCATGGTTCATGATAACCCAAAGAAATACACGGCGAATATGAGCAAAGCCGGGCGCAAAGGGAAAATTTTTATTGATTATCTG
>JABDCC010000059.1:188-3168 GCA_013288335.1 Alphaproteobacteria bacterium | reverse complement strand
TTGCAGCCAACACTCCACCGCCTAAGCCTTCCCAGGTTTTATTGGGGCTAATAGCAGGGTAGAGTTTGTGAACGCCGAATTTTCTTCCGGCAAAATAAGCGCCGATGTCGGTTGCGGAAATAACGGCAATCAGTGCGAAGACTAACTTGAATCCGAGCAGAGTATCGGTGGGAATAGAAATATTGCGCAGCCATAACACACAAGCGCAGGGGAGAATGATGTAAGGGTAGCCGAACAGGCGAAATGTATCGTCCTGCTCAAATACCAGATTTTCCCATTCTTTTTTCATGATCATGGCGGTAAAAATAATAACGGCTGCAAATGCAACTCCGCCGAGCGATACGCACAACATGGCAAGCACAAGCAGCACTGCCGCCGAAGATGCGCGGGTTTTTAGATCCGTCCATCGCATTCCATTATCCACTGGTGGTTCCATAACGCCTCTCCCTATTGGCATATTCTGCGATTGCTTCCTGTAGATGCACCGCGGTGAAATCCGGCCATAAGACCGGCGTAAAATAAAGCTCCGTATAGGCGGACTGCCAAAGCAGGAAGTTGCTCAACCGTTGTTCGCCACCCGTTCTGATGAGTAAATCAGGGTCAGGAATAGCGCTGGTGTAAAGCAAATCTGAGATGGTTGTCTCATCAATATTACTCGCAGAAATCTCACCAGATTCAATTCTTTTTGCAAGTGTCTGCATCGTCTGGATTATTTCCTGCCGTGCACCATAGCTCAGCGCCACAATCAGGTTAAATCCCGTATTATTTTCCGTGAGCTTCTCCGCTGCTTCAATTTGTTTGCGGATATCGGGCGCGATTTTATTTAAATCTCCGATAACACGAAGCTTCACGCCTTTTTCATGCAAGGAAGAAATTTCGCGGTCAAGAAAACTGCGCAACAGTTCCATCAGATCGCTGACTTCAACTACCGGGCGTTTCCAGTTTTCAGCCGAAAAAGCATAAATAGTTAAATAATGCACTCCGGCGTCTTTGCATGCTTCCATCGTGTGGCGCAAAATTTCTGCACCTTTTTTATGCCCTACCACTCTTGGAAATCCGCGTGCTTTTGCCCAGCGCCCGTTACCATCCATAATAATCGCGATGTGGCTGGGGATTTTGGCTTTATCCGTTTGCGGCATATTTTTGAGGGGCAACGCCATACATTAAAAACCTAAGACGGCATGATTTCTTTTTCTTTGGCCGCGAGTGTCTCATCAATTTTTTTGATAAACTCATCGGTCAGTTTTTGAATTTCATCGGACTTCTGATGATGCTCATCTTTGGAAACATCGCCGTCTTTTTCCATCTTTTTATAATGATCCATACCATCGCGGCGAATATTGCGTACAGCCACTTTGCCGCTTTCTGCATATTTCCCAGCAATCTTGGTAAGTTCCACACGGCGTTCCTGTGAAAGCTCGGGAATCGGCACACGCACCAATTGCCCGTCTGCTGCTGGGTTAAGCCCGAGATTGGAAGAAGCGATAGCTTTTTCCACGGCCTTTACCATGCTTTTATCCCAAACCTGTACGGTGAGGAGGCGCGATTCGGGCACGTTAATATTTGCCACCTGATTGAGCGGCATCATGCTGCCATACGCATCTACCATTACGGAGTCGAGCAGATTGACAGAAGCGCGGCCAGTGCGCAGCCCCTGAAATTCATGAGCAAGCGTTTTTAATGCGCCTTCCATGCGGCGGCGTAAGCCTGTTATATCATTGTCACTCATAACCATTCCCCTATTATTATTTTATTATAGTAAATTTTCCGGCTCCATGTATCACGCGCTCGAACTCGCCCAGAGTATGAATGGAAAACACGATGATAGGTATATCATTTTCACGCGCAAGCGATATAGCGGCTGCGTCCATTACCTTTAAATCATTCTTCAGCACCTGGCTGTAGGTGAGGGTGCTATAGCGTTTGGCTTTTTTATCTTTCTTCGGGTCTGCAGAATACACACCGTCTACCTGTGTCCCTTTTAATATCGCGTCGCAGCCCATTTCCGCTGCGCGTAGCGCCGCAGTTGTATCGGTGGTAAAAAACGGATTGCCGGTACCTGCCGCAAAAATAACTACGCGGCCATGTTCCATGTGACGGATAGCGCGGCGGCGAATGTAAGGCTCGCAGATTTCCATCATCTGGATTGCGGATAATACGCGGGTTTCCACACCAATTTTTTCCAGCTCGTTCTGAAGTGCAAGCGCATTGAGCACCGTCGCAAGCATTCCCATGTAATCAGCGCTGGCGCGCTCCATGCCATGTTCCGCGCCGGACATGCCGCGGTAAATATTTCCACCGCCCACCACCAGGCACACTTCAACGCCCGCTTCGGTTACTGCCTTTATATCCATACAGATACGGCGGATGATTTGCTGATCGTGGCCGTAACTGCCCTTGCCCATGAGGGCTTCACCGGAAATTTTTAGCAGAACTTTTTTATAAATCGGTTTTTTCATATAAGCCTTTGGCGGAGCTTGTTCAATGTGGTCATGTATTTTGTTGTAGGCAAAAACTGCTTAAATACAAGGAAAAATAGTACCTCACTTGTCATACCCGCGCAGGCGGGTATCTCTCTAACCTGCTGTACCTGCTGATAAAGAGATTCCTGCCTTCGCAGGAATGACGATAGAAAGGCTAGCGCAGAGATAGTGTTGTGTTTTAAATCATATGGAATTAGGATATCAAACTATGAAATTCCATTACGATAAAGAAAGCGATTCGTTATACATTAATTTTATCGACGGGGCAGGGATTGATACTGTGGTCGTGACCGACGATATTGTCGCCGATATTGATGCAAAGGGCAGATTAGTAGGGCTTGATATTCAATGCGCAAGCCAGCAATCCGATCTTGGCAATTTTATTGTCGAAGGAATGAATCCTGTACTCAGGCCTGCGGGGTAAGTCTCGTTCATTAAGCCTGTGTGCCTTTCCAACGAAAAGCTCTCCTAAATCCTTTTTTCTCTGCTTCAGCGAC
>JABDCC010000059.1:0-178 GCA_013288335.1 Alphaproteobacteria bacterium | reverse complement strand
TTGGCCTTATCGTATTGTTGGTCAAATGGAAGATGATAAATTCTTTCTTTGGTTGGGAGTGATATATTACATTTTATAGATGGATAAGGTATTTTCATGGGGAACTTTTCCAATACTTCTACCTGTAGTACTTGCGCAAATTCCTTGGCCTTATCAGAAAGAGAAGTGGTAGTATAAA
>JABDCC010000058.1 GCA_013288335.1 Alphaproteobacteria bacterium | reverse complement strand
GTGCTTACCTGGTATCTGACGTGCTTTCCCGTAAAGAAACCTTCTTTGAAAAATTGCAGAAATTTATTGACAGTAAAATAAACCACAAAGGCAATGTCTCACAAATTATCGAAGTCGGTGATATATTGGATCTGTATGATAGCCACATGCGCGCCAAGGATAAGAAATACCAGCAGCCCAAGCTCAATAGCCCGGAATGGCAATCAGAGATCGCAATGGCAACCCGCATCACCGATCTCATGAACCAGACATATGACAATACTCCCAGAACCGAGCCTGCTAATCTCACCATTCCTAAACTGATATATATGTGGGGGCATGGATTGCTCTCGCCCAATAATCTTGAAACGAATCTTGCCTATATTGAGCTTGCCAATAAATCTCCAAACATGGAGGAAGTGAAACAGGTATTCAGTGCTATCGCGAGCGGTACAAAACCGGAAGATGCTTTTGCAAAATTTGGCGTTGAGCTATATAAACCAAAAATGGAAGTGGTGCAGCCGGAGCAATCTGAGTCACAGCAAAAATTATTTACCGATAAGGCAATTGCTGAAGGACACGACAATATCCGTAAATTAATACCATCCTCACAACCTACAACTTATAGCGAGAAGGCAATCGCCGAGGGACATGATAATGTCCGTAAATTAACACCACCCTCTGAAAGCAAGGGTGCTAAAGTAATTGAGATGAATGCTGCAGCAAACGCCAGCGTCAATATGGGGGTTAGCTGAATATGGTAAATGTAGCAGAACTTGAAAAAGATGTAGTAAAAGGTTTTACGAATACGGCCTCAAAAGAGCTGAGCAATACCCGCGTCTCCTCCACAGGATTAATAAGTGGTGTCGGTGGCACGGTAAAGAGCATTGGTGGTAAAGCCTACAGCGCATTAATGTTTTCACCTTTGATTGCAATGGGCTTGAGTTTCATCGGTGGAAAAGTACCTGAAAAATGGGGATGGAAAGCACCTTTAGAAAAAGTCACCGGCAAAATCGGCGTTCTTGATGCGCCGCTGTCTGGTGTGTCAGATGCCGTTGGCAAAAACTTTAACCAGACCACTTCGGGTATTGTAAGTGGCGCAAGCAATAGCATCACGCAATTTGCAAACAACACCATCGGACAATCAAAAATTGGCAACAATGCCCTCAAACGATTATCACAGAACTCGCTTAGCACTACCATTATGGGTGTCACTAGCGTTGTGGGCAGCTCGGCAGCCATGCTCAATAGTTTTAATGGACAGATAAAAACTCTAAAATTACTCCATAAAGAATTAACAGGAAAATCCATTTCTACATTTAAACTCATTATGGGCGGCAAAGATATCCATCCATTAGTTGCTCAAGCACGTAAAGAATGTTTTAGCGGAAAATCTCTGCTTGGTTATACGGCACAAACAGCCGGTATCATTTTTAATACTTACACTTGGCTTTTTGCTAAAAATTCCAGCAGCGGCTTTAAGGGCAATTTAAAGCAAATGGGAATGCAGATGGGTGTAATGATGGGCACGAATATGCTCGCAGATGGTTTACGCGCTGGCCATACAGGGCTACCTTCCTTTCTTACAGCCAATCAGCTTGCCGAACAAGGAGGGCAAATTCCTTTACAAACCTACGCAGGAATGATCGGCGGATTGGTAAAAAATATAAAAGCGGATGCTGTTGATGAGCTGGCTAAAAAATGTTTTGAGGCTCAATCATCGCCATCAGAGACATTAAAAAATATATCAGCCACCTTCTACAAAGGTGCGCCTATAGGTGCCGCCACTGCAAAGCTTAACATGCAGAAGGCGCAACAAAATGCAGCAAAACAATTTGCAATGGCTTAGAGCCTGACGAAAGCTTTTGCTTTTTCCTTTTATACATGTGATTATAATTTACCACAATGAAGCAGAAGAATTAATGCGCTGTGGCAAGGATATGATATGAGTTTACTAAATGGGTTACTAAAGGGCATAGCATCTACGCTTACCGTATCAAGCCCACCGCTTTACCGCTATCCCTTCCGCAATGCGATGGAAGGTTTCCGCTCTGACTGGAAACATATAAGTGCTGATGTGGAAGCGGCGGTACAAATATTTGAAGGCAATAAGGATTCATCTGAAAATGAGCAATCATAATAACGATAAAAACCGTGGCGGAAGCCGTACATCTGAATTTCTTCCAAACCCTGCGCTGCTGGAGAGCTACAATTTAGTAGTGGATGGTTCGGCGGCACGTATTATCACCATGTTTGAGACGGAGCAGAAACACCGCCACGAATGGGAAAATAATGCACTTAAAACCCACACCGCGAGCACGGTCATAGGCCAGGTGCTCGGCTTTTTCATTGCTATGGCGATGTTTGTCTCCGCTGCAGTTATCGGTATGAATGGCAATAGCACCACCGCTGCGCTCATCTGGGTGTTTGGCCTCGCCATCATTATGATGGGGGGTATGGTCTGGGTATATGCAAAAAAGCATGGGGCAACGCCCACTTTTTGCCCGACCGGCAATGCGTTCCCATTTTCGCCCGGAAAAGGATCTCGATACCGAAGGTAAAGGTGTTTTTGTTGAGCGCCGCGGAAGATCTCCTGAATAAAAAAGAGGCGATCCTTTTTAAAGATCGCCTCAGTTTGGGAGATAGGCCAGCGCGAAATTTTAGTTCCGCGCTGGATTTAGTTTAGTGAGTAGTCATACGGTTCTTATAGAAACCAAACAAGCTAATCACCAACCATCCAACAATGGTA
This sequence comes from Alphaproteobacteria bacterium, assembly GCA_013288335.1. GTDB lineage: Bacteria > Pseudomonadota > Alphaproteobacteria > Rickettsiales > JABCZZ01 > JABCZZ01. The sequence continues at coordinate 474 of JABDCC010000058.1, read as the reverse complement.
TTAAATATCGGTAATACGCCACCGGCATGCAATGTAATCACAATGAATAATGCACCCAGCACGTTAAGCAGTATGTAGTGTGTGTCGGTTACTTTTAACTGGCCAATCACAAGCATGAAATAACCAATAAGTAAGAATATAATTCCAACGTAACCAAGTACACCAACTAACGAATCCATAAAATGGAGCCTTTCTTAAAGTGGTTTAAGAGAGAGGCTGGAAGCCTCTTTCCGCGAAGACTGACTGGAAAAACCCAATCTGCTTCATTGTTTTTTAATATAGCATAAAACTTGCGATTTGTCACGCTAAATGTTGCATTGCAGCATTGATATTGCTGCATCGCACAATATATAGTGTGGCGGGTTAATTATCCCTCTTTTGATCTACTAACTATAGAAATGCACCAAACCACTTTTATGGATGAAGGACTCGGATGACTAATTTTCCTCAGTCATAAATCACTCCTAAAAAAAC
>JABDCC010000057.1 GCA_013288335.1 Alphaproteobacteria bacterium | reverse complement strand
ACACTGCCAGAGACACTAATATTGCTGCAGAGAGAGTCACAGCAAATTCACGAAATAATCGCCCGATAATTCCCCCCATCATGAGTATGGGAATAAAGACTGCGATAAGCGAAAGACTCATGGAAATGACCGTGAAAGTAACTTGCCTCGCTCCGAGCACGGCTGCTTTCATCGGTGACATGCCTTCTTCTATATGGCGTGAAATATTTTCAAGCACTACAATTGCGTCATCCACTACGAAACCAGTGGCAATGGTAAGCGCCATCAAGGAAAGATTATCAAGACTATAGCCGAATAAATACATGACTCCAAAAGTACCAATAAGCGAAACCGGAACTGCGACACTTGGCACACTTGCCGCACGCACATTGCGCAGGAACCAAAGCACAACAAGTATTACGAGTATGATGGAGAGAATGAGTGTGGCTTCGACATCGTGAAGCGCTGCTTTTATGGTGGTGGTACGCTCCATAACCACTTTCAGATCAACGGCCTGTGGAATGGAGTAGCGGAGTGCTGGCAAGAGTTTTGTTACGTTATTGACCGTATCTAATATATTAGAGCCGGGTTGCTTAAATACCAACAGTACAATAGCTGGAATACCATTTACCGTTCCGGCATTGCGGATATCCTGCACGGAATCAGTTGCTGTGCCGACATCGGATATATGGACCGGAGCACCATTATGATATGATATAATCAGCGGCAAATAATCTTTTGCACGATTCGCCTGATCGTTGGTGTAAATCTGCCAGCGTTTTGCTCCTTCTTCGATAGCACCTTTGGGACGATTAGGGTTTGTATTAACGATCGCAGTTCTCACCTGTTCAAGTCCAATACCGTATTTATTAAGCGCATTGGGGTTGAGATCCACTCGCACTGCCGGAAGCGCACTTCCGCCAACGGTAACCTGCCCCACACCGTCCGCTTGCGAGATTTTCTGTGCAAGTATGGTGGATGCCGCATCATATAACTGGCCCTGCGTCATAGTGGAGGAGGTAAGCGTTAAGGCCATAATCGGTGCATCCGCGGGATTTAATTTGCGATATATAGGGTTTTTCGGTAGCCCGGTTGGTAACAATGCACGCGCTGCATTTATACCGGCCTGAACATCGCGCGCGGCACCGTCTATATTTCGATTCAAATCAAATTGTATAATGACATTGGTGGAACCAAGCGCACTGATTGAAGTCATCTCCGTAATTCCTGCAATACGTCCCAGTGTACGTTCTAAGGGAGTTGCAACGGTGGCCGCCATAGTCTCAGGGCTTGCGCCTGGGAGCGAAACCTGCACGGAAATAGTTGGAAAATCCACCTGTGGCAGAGGGGCGACCGGAAGCAGCTTATATGCCCACAAGCCCGATAATATTATCCCCATAGTAAGTAAGGTGGTTGCAACCGGCCTGCTAATAAATGTAGCGGAAATACTCATTAGGTTGCCTCATGGCTTCTGCCATTTCTGGAAAATCTTTGTGCGATGCGATCAAATGTCAGGTAAATTACCGGCGTGGTAAATAAGGTAAGCACCTGGCTCACCAACAGGCCGCCTACCATCGTGATACCAAGTGGATGGCGCAACTGCGAGCCAACGCCTGTGCCGAGCATCAGCGGCAATGCGCCAAGCAAGGCCGCCATCGTTGTCATAAGAATAGGGCGGAAGCGCAAAAGACATGCTTGATAGATAGCATCACGCGGCGCCATATTTTCATGACGTTCAGCATCTAGCGCAAAGTCAATGATCATAATGGCGTTTTTCTTCACAATACCAATCAGCAATATAATGCCGATTATACCGATGATGCCCAAGTCGTTGCCTGATATGGAAAGTGCAAGCAACGCGCCAACACCCGCAGAGGGAAGGGTCGAAAGAATGGTAACGGGGTGAATGTAGCTTTCATAAAGCACGCCTAGCACAATATACATGGTAATAATGGCAGCGACGATAAGAAGCAGGGTATTAGTCAGCGATGCCTGGAAAGCGAGTGCTGCACCCTGGAAACTGGTTTGCAGACTCAGTGGGATATTCATGTCAGCCTCCACTTTTCTAATTGCTTCCACCGCGTCACCCAGAGAAGCTTTTGGGCCTAAGTTAAAAGATATGGTGGAAGCCGGAAATTGCCCAAGGTGATTAACCGAGAGTGGTGCGTTTGCTTCCACATATTTAGCAATTGCTGATAAATGAATTTCTGTTCCTGGAGTCGCAGGAGCGCTATTGCTGGTGGTGGAAGTGAGGGTATTGGTTGGTGTTGTGCCGTTGCTTCCTGCAACATATATTTTATCAAGTGCTTTTATTCCCGTTTGAAAATCAGGTTTTAATTCCAGCACCACGCGGTACTGGTTAGATTGGGTAAAAATAGTTGAAATGAGTCGCTGACCGAAAGCATCATAAAGCGCGTTATCTACTGCGGCGGCAGTTACTCCCAGTCGCATTGCCGTTGCGCGATCAATGGTGACATATACCTGCAGACCGTTATTCTGCAAATCGCTGGTTACATCGGCGAGTTCGGGAAGTTTTTGCAAACGATCCACCATCTTGGGCACAAATTCGCCTAATTCTTTTGGATCGGCATCTTCGACGGTGAATTGATACTGTGTACGGCTGACCTGATCTTCAATGGTGATATCCTGTACCGGCTGCATATAAAGTTTTATGCCACTGTTATTCTCCAATGCCTTATTGAGGCGTGCGATCACCGTTGCGACGCCATCACGTTTATTATGCGCTTTCAAATTGATCAACATACGCCCGCTGTTTAAGGTGGAATTCACACCATCAACACCGATAAATGACGAAAGACTCTCAACGGCGGGGTCTTTTAAAATCTCGTCGGCAAGTGCAGTTTGGCGCCTCGCCATTTCCCCGTAAGAGATGGATTCGGGTGCTTGCGTGATACCCTGAATCATGCCGGTGTCTTGCAATGGAAAGAATCCCTTAGGAATAAACACGTAGAGTATGATAGTGAGCGCAAGCGTGGCGATTGCTACAAATAAAGTAGCACGTTCACGATCTAAAACCCAGTTAAGCATCACGCCGTAACGCGCGATGATATCATCAAATGTATCGCCCATTTTTTTATAAAAATAAGTCTGTTCATTTTCAGGAATATGGTGCAATAGTTTTGCACACATCATCGGGGTGAGCGTTAGGGAAACAATGGCCGATATCAATATGGCTATCGCAAGCGTAATCGCGAATTCATGAAATAATCGTCCTACGATATCGCCCATGAAAAGCAGTGGAATAAGCACAGCAATCAGCGAGAAGGTAAGTGATATAATGGTAAAGCCAATCTGTTTTGATCCTTTGAGTGCAGCCTCAAGTGGTTCCTCGCCTTCCTCAATATAGCGTGAAATATTTTCAATCATCACAATCGCATCATCCACCACAAATCCGGTCGCAATGGTAAGTGCCATAAGTGTGAGATTGTTAATGCTAAACCCGGCAAGATACATGACACCAAAAGTGCCGACCAAAGACAGAGGAACTGCAATGCCCGGAATAATAGTTGCAGGAACATTGCGCAGGAAAATGAAAATAACCATGATTACAAGCGCTACAG
>JABDCC010000056.1:2011-3757 GCA_013288335.1 Alphaproteobacteria bacterium | reverse complement strand
ACCTTTTGCGCTGGGCTCAAACACGCCGGTTGCGAGTTTTGTTATTTTGGTTTTAAGCTCGGTAGTCAAACGCTCTGCAAGCTTCGGCCCAACACCACTTACACGGGTTAATGACTTGGTATCTTTGGCAGCAATCGCTTGGGTGAGTTGCGCGGGCGAGAAAACACCCAGAATCGCGAGTGCCATTTTTACGCCAACACCTTGCACGGTCGTAAGCAGGCGAAACCAGTCACGTTCATTACTATCCATAAACCCAAACAGATGAATATGATCCTCGCGTACATGGGTTTCAATGACGAGCTCGAGCGCTTCACCAACACCCTTTAATTGTGCAAGCATCCGGGTGGCACAAAAAACATGGTAACCAACCCCGCCGACATCAATTATTATTGAATCTTCGTCGATTGTATCGATGCGTCCTTTGAGTTTTCCTATCATTTAATAGCCTCTCAGCATTTTTATATATTCCAAAAAATACCAGTAATTCTGTGGGTTGTCACTAGTGATTCCACCACAAAGTCTTGAAATAACACCATTTATAAAAATTATCTAAAAACTTATGCGACCTTAAGAGTTTCTTAACCTATATAGTGTAATCTGACCATAATAACTAAAACTAAATGGAGATTATTATGGCCAGTCGTTACGCAAATGAAATCGCTCTTCACCATGAGTGCTTCGAGCATCTGGCAGAAGATAATAGCGTTTTACAGCGCGCGTTATCGGTGCTTGAGCTTATTGCCAATACCCGCACCGGGCTTGGTGAAGTATTGCAGGGTTATGCAAGACAGGCAGGCGAACAGCTGCGCGATATCATCACTGCCGCAAAACATATTGTAACCGCTTCACCGACCGATGACGATTTGGAAATTCTCCATAATGCGCCGCAGGTGGTAAAAACCGTAAGCAAGGTTTTGGAAATGACTCCTGGTGCCATGAAACGCAACAACGCTGAAGTGCTCGGCAAAAAAGAGCGCCTGACCACTGAAAATATTGAGCAGATATCCTACATTTTTACAAACTCTCCGGATGTAAAATTGCTGCTTACTTATGAAGAGGTGGATGAAGATTTTATCGTACCGGAAGAAACCGGCGCTAGCTGGAACGCCACTCTCTAAAACCGCATTTGCCAAATTCTTTCGGACATTGCCGCCCAAGCGGGTTTGAACAATTCGGGTATAGCCTGGTCGATTCCACAAGCCATGCAAGCGCATTGATAAATTCCGGGTGGACGCCGAGCGCAGGAACCCTGAAATAACCCTTCACACCACATTTATTTGCGAAATTGCGATATTCAATATCAAGCTCCACCAAAGTCTCAGAGTGTTCTGACACAAACGCAACCGGAACCACAACTACCGATACGCCATCTTCCCCGGCGCGCTTTATTTCCTCTTCAGCAGAAGGGCCAATCCACTCAAGCTTACCCACTTTGCTCTGGTAACAAACGGCATAATCCATCGCGCCAAGCTTGCGCATGATAATCGTCACGGTGCGCTCTATTTGCCATTGATAAGGATCGCCTTTATTGATAATTTTTTGCGGTAGACCATGCGCCGAAAACAAAATCCGCACCTTGCCATTCTTCGTCGCTTTCTCCAAAACCGGCCTGATAGACTGCACATGCGCATCAATAAAATGATTATCAAACGGGTAACAGCACACTGGATGATGCGCGCTATTGAGTTTTTGTTTTTTAGCCTGCCTGTACCATTCATTGAAAGCTGACTGAGTGGTGGTGGTGGA
>JABDCC010000056.1:0-2001 GCA_013288335.1 Alphaproteobacteria bacterium | reverse complement strand
GGCGTGAATAACGCATGGCCACAAACACCTTATATTCACCCTTTAGCGATAGCTCTTTCTGAAGCGCTTCTGCCTGTTTCTCGGTAAATTCGAGAATGGGGGATTTTCCCCCCAGTTCCGCATAAATCTTCTTGGCAATGGGAGTGCGTTTTGCAGCTATGTTTTTTGCCACTAGCCAGCGCAATGGCTGGGGTAGTCCAATAATTACTTTATCATTGAATAGGTTAAATAGAAACGGCCCCACTGTTTTTAGTGATTCCGGGCCGCCTAAATTAAACAAAACCACTGCCGTTTTCATCAATTATCTCTCGTAGCGTAATAAATCCTTAACCAAGTTATGCTACTATAGAGGATTATTACACTGTTTATATAAGAATTTATGGCTGGGATTTTTGATAATTTAAGGAAAGATGTATTAATAAAACTCGCCTTAACCGGCAGTTTGCTGGGGTTGCCTTTTTCTACCAATAAAAACCCTGAAGTCGCCCAGCAAAATTTGCCCAAAATAAAAACAGAGGTTGCTGCCATGCCATCTCATTCTTCTTCTCCGCATCACAAGAAATCCTCTCATGATAAAGATCTGGAAAACCTAAAACCAAATAAAATAATCCGAGGCTTAACGAACGAAAGCTTTCTTCAGGAAGGCAATAGCGGGGGTAATTTTGAATGGGACATAAATAACAACCATCCTGAATTTGTTATTTCAAAAGATGATCCGCGTATTCCCCCTTTGGTGGCTTACGCTAAATTTTTAAATAGCCATGTTCCTAAAAAAATCTCGCATAACTGGTTAACAATAATTCCTGAGGAAACGCGTGTTTTCATCCTTTCTACTCGCGGCCTAAATCGCGAAGTCATTCTTGTCACACTTCTAAATGATGCCATTAAGAATGGCGCCCCGTCCATAAAAAATGGGCTTCCTGATTTAAAAGGCAGGCGCTCTGAGGGTTATGGAGATTATAATCCAATAATAAGCAATTCTCTGAATCGACAGTTTGATCTTTTAGCTCAGAGGGAGCAGTATCTTGAAGCGGCCGATAGCACCAATTCAAAGTATAATAAATTGGCCGAGAGCAGTGGAGGGTATTACAAATTAGATTCTTTGGAAAACATTAAGAATGTTCGCCCTGTAATAAGAGAAGCCAATGGCAAAGAACATATTGAACTGGTGACAAATCCCGCCGCTTTAGATTCTGCGATTACCTATTATAAGACAAAATATGCGCCAGATCTTAACAAAATTGATTCTTTGTTTAAAAGGGTACAAACCCTTGAGGATTCTGCCAGTTTTCTCCAAAGCAAGCATGACAAAGAATACATTATACAAAACACAGCAATTGGTGAAGATGTGAGAACAGACTATGGAAGGAAGGAGCCAAGTCAATCTTCGCATCTTAAAAAAAAAACGAATTAGTCTGCAGACAGTTTGCCGATATTGGTAAATATTTACTTGATTATACTGACATTGATGGCGTGGTAGTAAATGGTTTTATGAGTGGCGAATTTTCCAAAGAGGCCGGAGCGCATGTTTTTTTAATTAATAGAAATAGTGGCAGTTTAATAGATTTTACAAATTCTCCCTCTCGAACCCTGGGATATCCCGTTAGAGGTTTATCTATAGCTGATATAGAAAATGGTCATACCGGTCTGTACGTATTTGATACTGGCGTACAAAATCCCGATAAAGTTGCCGATATTTTTGCCTATGGAACGGGTTTTACTAAATCTTTAGCCTCAACTTTAGAGCTTCGTGAGAAAAATTCCAGTAATAAAGAATTTTCCTATCCCTTCGCGGGCAATAGCGAAATTGCAAAATGTGATAAAGCATTAATTAAAAGTATGCGGGATTACGTGAATCTTCCTCCAAAAGAGCAAAAAAATTTAGCCAATCCCATCCTTGCGTCTTTTGATACAATAGGATCTGATTTAAAATCACCCATTGATACACCCAACGTAAAACATTCTGTAAATATACATATAAAACAAAAATAGCTATTTTCC
>JABDCC010000055.1 GCA_013288335.1 Alphaproteobacteria bacterium | reverse complement strand
CGGTGCGACCTGCGCCAATCAGCACATGGAGTTCGTCGATGAATAATATAATGTCTCCGTCCGCGTGGCTAATTTCTGAGAGTACGGATTTCAGGCGTTCTTCAAATTCACCACGGTATTTTGCGCCTGCAACCAGACTTCCGAGATCGAGTGACAATAATTTTTTATTTTTTAAACTTTCGGGCACATCACCTGCGATAATCCGTGCGGCAAGCCCTTCAACGATGGCGGTTTTACCGACACCGGGCTCGCCAATTAACACGGGATTGTTTTTGGTGCGGCGTGATAGCACCTGCATGGTGCGGCGGATTTCTTCGTCGCGTCCGATGACTGGATCGAGTTTGCCGTTCTTGGCAAGATCGGTTAAATCTTTGGTGTATTTTCTGAGCGCTTCATAGCCTTCTTCTGCGCTGGATGAGCTTGCAACCCTGCCTTTGCGCATGTCATTGATGGCTTTGTTAAGCGCCTGCGGATTCGCGCCCGCTTCGGTTAAAATTTTAGATGCAGGCGATTCGGTAACCATAGAGACGGCTTGAAGCAAACGTTCTTGCGTCACGAATTCATCCTTGGCTTTCCTGGCAAGTTGCTGCGCGCTTTCAAAAAACTCGCGCGGTTTCAGGTGCAAGATGCAACTGGCCTGCGCCACTGCCTTCTATCTTTGGAATACGCGCAAGTTCTTCGGTAAGACGCGAGCGTATCTTGGTTACATTACCTCCCGCAGCCTGTAAGAGCCTTCCTGCGATGTCGTCCTTATCATCGAGCAGTGCTTGCAATACATGTTCTGGTGTAAAACGCTGATTGCCGCGCGCTAACGCAAAATTCTGCGCCGCCTGAATGGTGGATTTGGCTTTATCGGTATATTGCTCAAAGTTCATTATGGTTTCCTAATAATTACAGTATACAATGAGATATGGTTATTAAAAACATTTTATACAAGAGCAGTCTTTACATATTTTTCTCGCTACTGGTGTTTTGCGCGGGTTGCTACGATGCGCGTGCCGAAACAGACAATAAATCCCTGCATTTTGTGGGGCTTTATCAGTTTGACTGGGGAGGTATTTTACTCGGAAAACTTGTGCTTGGAATTGACGAAGATCAACATAGTTACCAAATGCATTTGCAGGTAGCTTCTGCGGGTATTGTAAATCTTTTTACCCGCCATAGTGACGACACCAAGGCGGATGGCAGACGTGAAGGGGATAAATATTTTCCTTTTCATTACGAAAGTTATTACAAAACCAAAAATAAACCCCGCCATATCAAACTAGCTTTTAATAAATCAGGTGTGGTAACTGAAGAAATTAATGAACCACCGGAAGACCGGAATGACCGTCCTGAAGTGCCGCATAAATTTAAAGATGGCTCTTATGATCCGCTCACCGGTCTTATGGTGCTACGTAGTGGTGTAGAAGATTTACGCGCCTTTGATGCAAAACGAATGTATCAGGTAAGAGCAATAAAGAATGGTGTGGATACGTTATGGGCAGGCGGTAAATGGTACCCTGCAGCTTCTTATATTTTAAAACGGTTTCCTTTGGCAGGACTCACACAGAAAGAATTGGGTGAATATAAAAAAGGTGAGCCGCCGCTTACTTTCTATTTTAGCAATGATGCACGCCATATCCCGCTTGGCATTGCCATGCCCATATTCTTAGGCAGTGTTAAGGGAGTATTGGTCAAAGAATGTAAGAAGTGGGAGGAGTGTGAGATAAAATAAATCCATAAAAGGCACAAAGATTGTTTCAAAATGGAAATCTTTATACTAAAAGAGCAGGAGGGTATGGAATAATCTAAGATGGTATTATGATTACACTGCGTAATTATCAGGATAAAAAGTTAGGGGTATTTGGCCTTGGGAAGGCTGGAGTTTCAACCATTGCAGCGCTGGTTGTAAGTGGCGCAGAAGTATATGCGTGGGATGATAAAGAGGAAAGCCGTCAGAACCTTCAGGGTGTTTTAACCGGAAAAGTGCATCTGGTAGATCCGGTGAGATGGCCGTGGACAGAGCTTGCTGCTTTAGTATTAAGTCCGGGTGTGCCGTTGACTCATCCTGAGCCGCATTATCCGGTAAAGATGGCGCAGGATGCACATGTTCGGGTTATAGGAGATATAGAATTATTCTGTGAAGCACAGCCTCATATTCATAAAATCGCCATTACAGGTACTAACGGAAAATCTACCACCACTTCGCTTATAGGGCATATATTGCAATCTGCCGGGCGCAAAGTAGAAGTGGGTGGGAATATAGGAACACCGGCGCTTTCTTTGCAACCCGTTGCGACTGATGGCTGCTACGTATTGGAGCTTTCTTCCTACCAGCTTGATTTAGTGCAAACTGCGCATTTTAACATCGCCATGCTCATCAATGCGACTCCTGATCATCTTGACAGGCATGGAAGTATGGAGGGGTATATCGCTTCCAAATCTCATATTTTTGATCGCCAGAACCGCCATGATTTTGCGCTGGTAAGTATCGATGATGACTATTCACGCTCTGTGTTTTCCGCTATAAAGCAGACAAGTAAAGCCAGGGTTATTGGTATTTCTCTGCTCAATGCACTCAAACAAGGGGTCTTCGTGGACAGAGAGGGTTTGCTGCATGATAAACTTGATCCCGAAAGCCCTGCCTCGGTAAAATTATACGACATTGTAAATTTAACTGGTCGCCATAACTGGCAAAATGCTGCTTTTGCGTATGCTGCCTGCAAATTATATGGTCTTGCTACACGCGAGATTGAAAAAGGCCTCCGTAGTTATCCTGGCCTTCGCCATCGGTTGCAGATGGTTTCTACTATTCAGGGTGTGCGGTTTATCAATGATAGTAAAGCTACCAATGCCAGCGCCACTTCTTATGCACTTGCCCCATTTTCCAATATTTACTGGATTGCCGGTGGCAAAGCCAAAGAAGGTGGTATTGACTCATTAACTGCCTATTTCAACAGCATAGCACACGCGTTTCTAATTGGAGAAGCCGAAGAGGAATTTGCCGAAACTCTTGAAGGAAAAGTTCCATACACTCGATGTGGAACCCTCGCTGCTGCTTTTGCTGCGGCTTCTGAAAAAGCTTTTGCAGATCGAAAGCTCAATTCGGTGGTATTGCTCTCTCCGGCGTGCGCCTCTTTTGATCAATGGAAAAGTTTCGAAGAACGTGGCGATGCATTTTGCAAAATGACTGAGAAATTACTCGATAAAGTAGTCTTGGGTAAAAAATAATGCGTTTTGATCGCACGAGTACAAGTATAGTTGGGCGCTGGTGGTGGACAGTTGACAGGCCTACGCTCCTTGCACTTTTCATTCTTATTTGCATGGGTGCCGTATTGGTAACTGCCTCCAGCCCGGCAGTTGCTGCGCGAATCGGTGTTGATCAATTTCATTTCATTCACCGCCAGCATATATTTCTGGTGCTCCTATACATAAAGCAAGTACCGCGATAAAGGCCGGTTTATTGTGAAAACTCTCAAGCAATTCGGTGTAGAAATAAATTACCAGAAAAGCGATAAAGAAAGTTATCACGATCTGTACAGCGCGCGGAACGCGATCACGTACTATGAAACCGGTGCCTTCTATATTTTGTATTACATTGTCGGTAAAACGCACTACCATATTAGTATCTCGCTATTTTAATTATTTAAATTTTCCCTTGAGACGATAAACGTAACTTATTATTTCCGCTACTGCTTTATAGTGTTCGGCAGGAATTTCTTTGTCAATATCAACTGTCGCATAAAGCGCTATTCCGTGCTCCTTTGCCACCTCTCTTATCTTGAGCGCTATTAAATCGAGGCCTTTTGCCACCACTTTTGGTGCACGCATTTTATCCGGATCATATTTGAGTGCGATAGAATAATGCGTTGGGTTAGT
>JABDCC010000054.1 GCA_013288335.1 Alphaproteobacteria bacterium | reverse complement strand
TCAATCCGATTTCTTCCATACCCTCACGCAGTGCGGTATCAATAAGCGGTTCATGAAATGATTCATCAGCATAGAGTAGGTCATCTTCGCGCATATCACACCAATCACCGTTAATATTGATACGGCGTGTACCTTTGGCGATCTGGAATTGCGGCGCGCCCAAACATTCATTCTCTGCACTGGGCTTCATCACCATAATTTTCCACTCATCGGCGGAAGTGGATTTCGCGGGTATAAAGGGCAGTATTCCAACCTTTATCACTGGGGCTGGAACATTATTTTTACTGTAAAGTCGAAATACTTCGAAATTTGTTTGGAATTTATCTCTCATATTGGTTACTTTTGTTAATTATATGAGATACGTCAAACATATTCTTCTGCCAAATGAGCAAATTCTTTACGATGGACATGTCCATCCGCGCGTTATGCTGCCGGGTATACTTATATTAGCTTTTGCGGCATGGATACTCATTGAAGCCGGAAATACCGGTGGCGGACATTCTTTCATTCTTTCTTTTGCTGCATGGCTTGCGGGAGTTTTGCCGTCGACCTATGGGTTCTATAAAATGCTTTACCATTGGCAGGTAGCATCCCCTAATATAGCGCTCGAAATTAAAGTACTGGCACTGGCCATTGCGCTCTTTGGCTTTTCCAAGATGATGAATGCACTTGTGTTGATTCAAACCACTGAGCTCGTGGTGACGGACAAACGCATCATTGCCAAAACCGGCCTGATGACCGTTATCACCGTGGAAATGGACAGAAGCCGGGTAGCGGGCGTTACCGTAGAGCAAAGTTTCACCGGGCGTATTATGAATTACGGCTATATTCATATTCAGGGATTTACCACTTCCATCAATGATTTGCCTGTCATGGTAAATCCGCATCTGGTTGAGAAGTTTGTATGTTAGCGTTTCTGGAGTTTGCCAATTCACTGGCTGACGCAGCCCGTGAAATTATTGCGCCGTTATTCCGCACCCCTTTTGCAGTAGATGCAAAAACAGACAATAGCCCGGTTACCATTGCTGACCGCAAAGCTGAGCAGAAAATGCGTGAAATGATTATGCAGAAATACCCCGAGCATGGAATATGTGGCGAAGAGTTTGGCCGTTATAATGAAGATGCAGAATATTGCTGGGTGCTCGACCCCATAGACGGCACAAAATCTTTTATTGCCGGGTTGCCAACGTTTGGAACACTTATCTCTTTAGTAAAAAATGGCGTACCGGTTTTAGGGTTAATCGATCAACCTATAAACAAAGAACGCTGGATTGGCGGCAAAGGAATTGCTTCAACCTTCAATGGCAAACTAATAAAAACCCGCCCCTGCCCTAAGCTTGAACTTGCCACTATCAGCACAACATCATCGTATTTATTTACAGAGCACGAAAAAGAAAAATTCAAGAAGGTGCAAAAAGCGGCGCGTTATATTATTTACGGCTATGACTGCTACGCCTATGCACAACTCGCAAGTGGCTTTATTGATGTGGTGATCGAAAGCGGCCTCAAACCGCATGATTTCTGTGCGCTTGCAGCAGTGATAGAAAATGCCGGGGGCGCCATGACTGACTGGGAAGGAAAACCGCTTACGCTTAAATCTGATGGAAGAGTTATTGCAGCAGGTGACAGAAAATTACACAAAGAAATTCTGGCAATGCTTACAGATTAGGCCTTAGGCAAAACCTCCATTACCAACTCTTTTGGTCTGCAAAGCTTTGCTCCGAGTGGAGTTTCAACGATTGGCCGGTTCATAAGCACAGGATGCTGCCCCATAAAATCAATGAGTTGATCATCAGTCCATTTCGGGTCTGCAAGGCATAATAATTCATAAGGCTCTACATTGGTGCGCAGTAAATCGCGTACCGATATTTTCATTTTCTGAATCAATTCCACAAGCTTTTCACGGCTCGGTGGATGTTTTAGATATTCAATAATAGTTGGCTTAAAACCATTAGCATGAACTAATTCCACTACACCGCGTGATGTGCCACATGCAGGATTATGATAAATAGTGATTTCGGATGGTTTCATATTTTACCTCAAGTAATTAAAGGCCAGCAGGCCGAACCCCTTTAGTCGCGAAGCGTTAGGCTCATCGCAAATGTCAGCAGGCATTTGCGGGAGCGATTATAATAGATCAAAACTCGTTCTTTCTCTGAATAATGCGCAATACTTTTTCCGCTGCTTCCGGAATATTGGTTCCAGGACCAAAGATTGCCGCAACGCCCGCATCTTTTAGAAATTGATAATCCTGCTGCGGAATAACGCCACCTACTACCACAATAATATTGGCGCCTCCTTGTTTGGTGAGTTCATCAATCAGTTGTGGAACCAACGTTTTGTGCCCCGCCGCATGGGATGAAACTCCTACCATATGCACATTGCTTGCAACGGCCTGTTTGGCAACTTCGGCGGGGGTTGCAAAAAGATGCCCCACTTCAACCTCAAACCCCATATCGGCAAATGCGGAAGCAATGACTTTTGCACCGCGGTCATGGCCATCCTGTCCCATTTTGGCGACCAGCACTTTAGGTTTTCTGCCTTCGGTTTGCACGAACTCCAACGTCTTGCTGATAATATTTTTAAGCCCGTCATCTTGCTTGTATACTTCACCGTAAACGCCGGAGATTGTTTTTATCACTGCATCGTAACGCCCGTAAACTTTCTCAAGCGCCGCAGAAATTTCGCCTACCGTTGCACGTAGTTTCATCGCCTCAACAGAAAGCTCAAGCAGATTGCCTGTTTTATCTGCAGCCGCTTTTGTAAGTGCCGCAAGTGCCGTTTCCACTGCTTTGCCATCACGTTTTGCTTTAATATCATTCAGGCGTTTAATTTGCGAAAGACGCACGGCAGCATTATCCACATCCAGAATATTGATGGGCGCTTCTTCCTTGAGTTTATATTTATTCACACCAACAATTACCTGCTCGCCGCGATCAATACGCGCAGAAACCCTGGCAGCCGCCTCTTCGATTTTCTGTTTTGGCATGCCTGCTTCAATCGCTTTGGTCATGCCGCCCGTGCTTTCCACTTCTTCCATCAACGCCCATGCGTGTTTGGCAAGTGAATCGGTGAGTGACTCTATATAATAGCTACCACCGAGCGGATCGACCACCTTGGTGATGCCGCTTTCATGCTGGAGCACGAGCTGCGTATTGCGGGCGATACGCGCGGAAAAATCGGTAGGCAGCGCAATGGCTTCATCCAGCGCATTGGTGTGTAGCGACTGCGTTCCGCCAAGCACGGCTGACATTGCCTCAATAGTGGTGCGGATGACATTATTATAGGGGTCTTTTTCAGTAAGCGACACGCCAGAAGTCTGGCAATGGGTGCGCAGCGCCAATGACATAGGTTTTTTGGGGTTAAACTCCGCCATGGTTTTTGCCCAGAGTAACCGCGCCGCACGCAGCTTTGAAATTTCCATAAAGAAATTCATGCCGATGCTAAAGAAGAAAGAAAGCCGTGGCGCAAATTCATCAATGTTTAAGCCTTTGGCAAGTGCCGCGCGTACATATTCGCGCCCGTCTGCAATCGTAAATGCCAACTCCTGCACGGCTGTCGCGCCCGCTTCATGCATATGATAGCCAGAAATGGAGATAGAATTGAACTTGGGCATTTTCTGCGCGGTGTACTCTATAATATCGGCCACAATGCGCATGGAAGGTTCCGGCGGATATATATAAGTGTTGCGCACCATGAATTCTTTCAAGATGTCGTTCTGAATGGTGCCGGAGAGTTCTTCAAGCTTCACACCCTGCTCTAACCCCGCAACAATGTAGCCAGCCAAGATGGGAAGCACTGCACCGTTCATGGTCATGGAAACGGACATTTCATTTAGGGGAATACCGTCGAACAATATTTTCATGTCTTCCACAGAGTCGATTGCAACTCCGGCTTTGCCAACATCACCTACCACACGTTCGTGATCGG
>JABDCC010000053.1 GCA_013288335.1 Alphaproteobacteria bacterium | reverse complement strand
CCAACACCACTCTTTCCAGAACTTCTTGGCATCCCATTTAATATTTTGATATCCGAAAATACAACATCGTGATTAGGGTTTAACATATCGGTCATGTACTGAATGATAGTATCAACCGTTTTTTGATCTTTTTTATTAATTTCTATTTTATATTTCTTAGTGCATTCGGTTACAAGCCCTCTGACATGCTTAGGATCAGAAGCTATTGCATCTTGTAGTTTAATTTTTTCTTCGGGAAGGAACTCCTGAAAAAGGAGAATACCGGGGTATACCTAAAGACCTAAGCCCGGAAGAAAAAGAAGATTACATAAAACGAGGTGGTGCAGGGACCATGCTACTTTTTGCGCTACTTAATGGCACTTTGGGAGGAGAATTATCTGAGTCGTTATCAGAAGAACTAGGTGATAACAGGCCTAATTTTGGCAAAAAATATAAAAATACTCCTGTTATTTGGAATACGGCTGGGTTTGATATGGTAAAGAGAAAAAGAATTGAGGCAGCGTTAAAAGGTGAATTCGATAATACGCCGCCTATAGTAGATGCAATTGAGATATTTGAGAATATTAACAACGATAATCTCGTGATTTGTGACAAGAAAAGTATTAAAAAAATTGAAAATAAAGAAATTGTAAAAAAAATGTTTAGCACTTTCCGTGATAAAACCCATGAAAAAATTAATTCAATTACTCCTTTAAGAACTCCGCATATACAAAAACCCATTGTTCGCAAACAGAGTGTTAGCTTAACCTAACACCAAAATTATATTCTCTCCACCCCTTCCTTATATATTTCTTATATGCAAATCCGTATTTAAAAAGCCAGGAATGGATTGGCCTTTCCATGCTTTAACCATAAATATCAGGATTTTTTATGAAAAAACCCCTTTTACTCATAACGGCTATTTCTCTATCTGCCGTTTTGTCTGCCTGCTCACAGAATAATAGCTCCTGGAGCAATAAAGACCAAAACCGTCAAATGTGCGAATCACATATGCGTGATATGCATGACAAGATAACAGAGTATTATTTCAATAAAATTGATACCAACCATGACGGTGTAATCACCTGGAAAGAAAACGAAGCCTTCTCACGCAAAATGTTTAAGGAAGCCGATGTTGCTCACGATGGCAAGCTGACGCTGGAAGAAGTCATCGCGCATAATGAAAAAATGAGAGAACAAATGAAAAGAGATATGGCGAATTCATGGCATAGCAAAAGCATGACCAATGGAGATATGAGCGATAGCAATGAATCCGACAAAGACAAATAATAATTGCTTTATTTAACCCGTACTTGGAGGCTGATATATTGACCGATGTATCAGCCTTCCTAACAATCTAATTTTACGGAGGAAATATGAAAAAGGTATCACTCAAAATTCTTATCATTTTAAGCACTATAATGCTCGGCTCCACGGCCTTGGCACAAAACACCATGAGTAATGGCCAACCACCAGCGTCTGTTAATACTGGCACTAATGGAATGACAACCAATACAACAACAACGAACACTATGCCCGATTCTTACGGCAATGCCAGTAATGACAATATAGGCGTCGCTGGCTCAACCGGGAATGTTGTCGGCAGCGTGGGTGGCAACACGCGGGCAACTGGTACCACAGGAAGCAATGGCTCCTCAGCGGGTGCTGCTACTTCAGGAGGCGCAGCTGCAAGCACTTCAACTGGCAATAGTATGGGGGCTGGACGTTAATGATTCGATAATATTGTCTCGGTTGCATGCCATGCACGCAGCGTACTTCTGTGTCCTACACTTACCAAGGCCATGTTTGGAAGCTTTTCCCTGAGTAGTTTATAGAGTTGTACCTCAGCAGGCTCATCTAACGCCGAAGTGGCTTCATCCAAGAACGCAAAATCCGGCTTTATCAGCAATAGGCGTACAAAACCTATTCTTTGCTGCTCTCCTATGGAAAGGTTATGCGACCATAATTCCACATCGTCCAGTTTAGGAGCAAGATGCGCAAGCCCGCAAAGCAATAATATATCACTTACTGTTTTATCATCAGTATTCGGCGCATCGGGATAACATAAAGCAGCACGCAGTGTGCCAAGCGGCAAATAAGGCCTTTGCGGAATGAACAACACTTTTGCCTGCGCCGGTATCGAAATTTTTCCCTCGGTAAATGGCCATATCCCAGCAAGTGTGCGCAGCAATGTGCTCTTTCCAACCCCTGATGCACCGCTAATCAATACTGAATCGCCAGGTTTAATAGTCATATTTATATTGCTGAGTAATGCGGTTCCATTGGGTAATTTTACGGTAAGGTCTGTCGCCTGAATTTCATTACTTTGCGTTTGCGTAAATATATTTGCAGTAATCTTTAGGTTTTCCGCATTCGTAATATTTTGTTTAAATCCATGCAACCGATCAATCACCGCGCGCCAGGTGGCAATGCTGGTATAGGCATCGACTATGTAAGAAAGCGCGCCTTGAACCTGACCAAAGGCTGAAGCAGTTTGCATGAGTCCACCAAGTTTGATTGCGCCAGAAAAAAACCGAGGCGCGCATACCACAAAAGGAAATATAGTGGCAATCTGCCCATAACCAGAAGTGAACCAGGTAAGCGTTTTCTGACGTTTCATGATTTGCCAGAAATTATCCACCACCGAATTAAAGCGCAGCATGAAATTATTATGCTCCTGTCCCTCGCCTCTGTAAAAAGCAACGCTTTCGCTGTTTTCACGCAGACGCACTAAACTAAAGCGGAAATCCGCCTCATAACGCTGCTGGTTAAAATTCAGCATAATAAGCGGTCTGCCGATGATCGTGGTTATCCATGTACCTGCAATCGCGTAAACCAGCGCTACCCAGACCATATAACCAGGAATGTGAATTGCCATGCCATTAAAGCCAAAATCGAGCGCGCCAGAGAGTTCCCATAATATAAAAAGAAAAGAAAATAATGTCACCACGGAACTAAGCAAGCCTAATGAAAGACCGAGCGTAAGCTGAATAAATTGTTCGATATCTTCGCTGATACGCTGGTCAGGGTTATCGCTATGGCCAGAAAAAAGCTGGATGCGGTAATAATTCTGTTTGGCAAGCCAGTCGGTGAGATAATGCGCTGTGAGCCATTTGCGCCATTTGATGCGGAGCATCTGGTTAAGGTAAGTTTTATATACCACCACCACAATGAAAGAGACTGCAAGGTACGAGAATTTAATCAGCGCATGAACAAACGCATCTTTATCGACGTTTTGGAGTGAATTATAAAAATCATTATTCCACTTGTTAAGCAGCACATTGATGTACACTTCACCAAGGTTTAAACCAATGATAACCCCGAGCAGAAGCCATGCCATCCACTTTTCGCTGGATTTCCAATAAGGAGTGATAAGCGGCCAGATTTTTTTTAAGAACGAAAACATTATACTCTCGATAATTAGAATGGAGAGTACTTAAAGCAGATAATGAAGAGAACTGGTAGAAAGATTTTTTATTATATACCTTTTTCCAATTTAGTAATCATTTCATGATTTGCAGAATGTAAGTTGACCGGAGGATGGCCTTTTTCCAATCTTACCCCAACAAAATATTTGCCGTCATTAACACCACCAGATATTTTATCTATAGTTACAATTCCAGTGGCATCCATAACATTAGCAGCTTTTAGCGCCTCATCCATAATATTTACATATGCATCATGGCGACTTTTAGCTCCTTCTTCCGTTATCTCAATGCATTCACCCAGAGTTGAGTATCCCAATGCTCCTGGATAAGCATTGATTAACTTATCTCTGAATGCTCTGCGATCTTGTATGTTTGCTATACTATAACCAACTTCTTCTTTGGGATTTAACAAGGCCTTTAGTTTATTTTCATCTATAAAAGAATTATCTATGGTGATTACAGCCGTTACCTTCCCTTTTAATTTATCCTGATTCTTTCTATCTCCGGCATATTTTTCTTTTATTGCTTCGTTCTCTTTATCTTCA
>JABDCC010000052.1:1676-3980 GCA_013288335.1 Alphaproteobacteria bacterium | reverse complement strand
GTGTGAGTCCTTCTGCCTGAATGGCTGCACCTACCGCCACTACTTCATCCGGGTTGATATCGGCAAGGGGTTTCTGGCCGAATAACTTTTCAATTTGGCTGCGCACATATGGAATACGAGTAGAACCGCCTACTAACACTACCCCTTTAATATCCTGCGTGCTGAGGCGAGCATCCTGCAATGTGGCAGTGCAAATATTTTCGGTTTTGCTAACAAACGGTGCAATCAGTTCATTGAATTTTGTTCTTGTTACCTTTGCTGATTTTCCTTCCCATTCGAGGGTTGTTTCTTCGGTATCACTTAGTTTTTCTTTAGCGGCGCGCGCACGTGCGAGCAGTACCTGATCGGCGCCAGATAAATAATGCTCCGCAATCGCACGATCAAAATCATCGCCGCCAATGGTGATGTCACCACCAGTAGCAAGCACCTGAAATACGCCCTTTTCGAGCTTCAAGATCGAGATATCAAATGTGCCACCACCTAAATCATAAATCGCGTAAATACCTTCCACGTTTTTGTCCAGCCCATAAGCAAGCGCCGCCGCCGTTGGCTCATTGATAAGCCGTAACACTTCAAGCCCGGCAAGTTTTGCCGCATCTTTGGTGGCTTGTCTTGCTGCATCATCAAAATAGGCGGGTACGGTAATCACTGCCTGAGTTACTTTTTGTTCCAAAGCATTCTCGGCAAGAGTTTTTAAGTGTCGTAAAATATCAGCGGAAATTTCAACGGGCGTTAATATGCGTTTGCCGATTTGCAGGCGTAATACTTCGTCTTTGCCTTCCACGGCAGGGTGAGGAAAA
Source organism: Alphaproteobacteria bacterium (assembly GCA_013288335.1). GTDB lineage: Bacteria > Pseudomonadota > Alphaproteobacteria > Rickettsiales > JABCZZ01 > JABCZZ01. The sequence continues at coordinate 3,180 of JABDCC010000052.1, read as the reverse complement.
TGCAGTGATTTCGCATCCGCACTGCTGCGCCCCATGAGGCGTTTAATGGATGCAACTACATTGCTGCCGCCTTCGTGTAAAAAAGATTGCGCTGGTTTGCCCACACGTGCCTTAGCATTTTCAGGGTAATGCACAATGGATGGAATCAGAACGCTGCCGCACAAATCATGCAGAACGGTTGCTTTGCCGTTTGCAGCAATCGCAACCACCGAATGGGTGGTTCCCAGATCAATGCCAACCGCAACGCCATCACTATGCGGATTCGGAGTTTCTCCGGGCTCATGTATTTGCAGTAGGTTCATTTTTAAAGATGGCTGCGCAGCATCCAAGCGGCTTTTTCGTGTTCCTGCAGCATCTTGATGAAGATATCGGCAGTGCCTTCATCTCCGGCTTTCTGCACTGTCTCCAGCCATTTTCGGGTATTACGGGTTATAGTTTCACGCGCTGCAACCAGGTTATGCACCATTGATTTCCAGCCAGAAGGAAGTGATTTATCTTCCTCAATCAGTGAAAGTGCTAAAAATTCACGGAAGGTGCCGGGAGCTATATGACCAAGCGCACGGACACGCTCTGCCAGCTCATCTACCGAAAGCGCCAGCGCGTCATACTGTGCGCCGAATAAAGTATGCAAAGCCTGAAAATTCTCACCGGTGACATTCCAGTGATAATACTGGGTTTTGAGCTGAAGAACATAAGTATCCGCGAGAAGATAGGTGAGGCACTGTGCCACTTCTTTGCGTGCGCGGTTATCTATGCCGATATCGGGCGACCCATTGGCCGATCCATTGGCAGGGGTTTTTATTTTTGCGATAGCCATAAAATGGTTCCTTATAATTGATATGAGGGACGGAAAGAATAGCAACTAATACCCTGTTTGACAATTGCCATTACCGCAAATTTTCATTATGTTCATTATACGTAAATCCCTAATAAATAATCCATAACGATATGTTCGATAACGAATTATTACTCACCTTAAAGAAAGAATTTATGAACCTGCTCGCCACTCCTGGCGTCGATATACAGATATTTTTAAGCACTATTGCAATCCTTATAGCTTTCCTGGCCTCTATGTTAATAGAGCGCATGGCAACGCGCAGATTAGCAGAAAACAGCAAATATAGCTGGGTTTGTACTCATTTATTGCCCGATATCCTTTTGCCGTTCACGCTCGTGATTACACTGTTTACGGTGGCCTGGATTTCTTTGCCGTTTTTGCCTTTGAAACAGCATCCTGTTATCATTGCAAGTCTTACCCGGATTGGGCTCGTGTGGCTGTTGGCACGTGCCTTGTTGCTGCTTTCTCACCGCCATTTTATGGCGTATTTTGTGAGTATTGTTATGCTGGTACTCACCTTGCTTAGTGTCACCGATTTGCTCGTGCCAACACAAGCTTCACTCAAGGAAATTGCATTTGAAGATGGCAATTTTCATCTGTCATTGCTGGGGGTCATCAAAGGATTATTTACCTTTGTTGTATTGTTCTGGGGTGCGGGCGTGCTTT
>JABDCC010000052.1:0-1666 GCA_013288335.1 Alphaproteobacteria bacterium | reverse complement strand
GTATTGCACTTTATTTTCTTGCGTTTGTTTTCACGCTGACCGAGATGGGTGTCGACTTAACAGCGCTTACTGTATTCGGCGGCGCGCTGGCTGTAGGGCTTGGTTTTGGCTTGCAGAAAATTGCCTCGAATTTCTTGAGCGGTATCATTCTGCTGTTTGAAAAGACTATAGAGACGGGTGATTTAATTGAAGTCGGTAATGAAAAAGGCTGGGTGCGTGAGATGGCCATTCGCCACACACTCATTGAAACTTCAGATGGACGTGAAGTGCTGATTCCGAATGAAGATTTAATCATTGGCAAGGTGACTAACTGGACGTACACGAACACGCGCGGGCGCATCGATATTAATCTTACCATCGTTTACGATTCGGACGTAGAAGCAGCACAGAAGATACTGGTTGGTGCTGCAAAGAATTATCGGCTTTGTATTTCAGAGCCACCGCCTGCTGCATATGTGCGAGAATTTACCGAGCGCGGCATTCAGCTCATGCTGATTTTCTGGATTTCCAATGTCAAAGAAGGTGTGGCGATTGCAAAAAGCACAGTGATGTTGGAAATCATCCGGTCATTTAAAACAGCCGGAATTAAATTTGCGGTAGCTAGTTAAGTTATCTTTTCTAACAATGCCGCATAAAATCCGTCCATACCGCCGATCTCTTTATAGTTTGCGGGGGTGGTACGTAGTGTTCCTTGTTTGGTAATGAATTCCGTGGGCACTCCGCTAATTTTCTTGAGTTTAAAGAATGGATGGGTAGCGAGGAAATTTTCTATCTGTAATTCGCCTTCTTCGGGTTGCAAGGAACATACACAATACACTATTATTCCGCCGGGTTTAAGCCAATCAGCGGCACGGTTTAGCATGCGTTTTTGCAGTAGCACTAACTCGGCAATATCTTCTTTTTTGCGGTGGTAAATAACTTCCGGGTGGCGCCGTATTGTACCAGTTGCAGAGCAGGGTGCATCCAACAAAATCGCATCGGGGAATACAGACGGCTTCCATTTTAGAATATCTGACTCTACAAGTTCTGCCGAAAGTTTTAGTCTTTTTAAATTCTCTTCCACTATCTGCAAGCGTCGTTTGGATTGATCGACTGCAATGATTTTTGCTCCTCCCGCTGCAAGCTGCGCGGTTTTGCCGCCGGGAGCAGCGCATAAATCAAAAACAGTTTTGTTGGCTACATCACCCAGTAATTTTACCGGCAACATAGCGGCAGTATCCTGTACCCACCATTCGCCATCTTCATAACCTGCAAGTGCAGTTACTTTCCCGGCTTCCTGTAAACGCACTGAACCCGTTGGCAGGACTATGCCACTCAATACTTTTGCCCATTTTTCGGGCTCACTTCTTACAGTGATATCGAGCGGAGGTGATGTGTTTGCAGGGGTTGCAATGGCGCGCGCGATATCTTCGCCGTAGGTTTTAGTCCATGCATCGTAAAGCCAGAATGGTGCGTTGATTCTTGCCTCATCCTGCGCCGCCAACAGTTCTTTTCCTTCTTTGGCAACACGCTTGAGCACCACATTGACTAGTCCCTTCATGCGCTCGTGACCGAGTTCCGCGACTGTATCTACCATCGCATGCACAGCGGCGTGTGCGGGGGTTTCAAGCCAGAGGAGTTGCACGACGCCAAGCCGCAGGCAATGCATCACATCCTGAGTTTCTCC
>JABDCC010000051.1:3458-4092 GCA_013288335.1 Alphaproteobacteria bacterium | reverse complement strand
ATAATGCATTTGGTTTCAGGCAACTGGCCTTTGAAGAAATGATGAAATACAATAAACAGCATCTGATAAACCTTGCGCGTAATATGGTGAAGAATCTTGATAGTGAAGGATTCTCAGAATGGAGTGTACCTGGCATTCGCGCACAACTACTGAATACAAAAACACTTTCCCTGGTTCAGGATTTTGTGGTGGAAGGAGATGGTTCGAGTGTACATGTGCTTAACGCGGTATCTCCTGCACTTACATGCAGCCTACCTTTCGCTGACTGGGTGGTGAAGAAGTTTGTACCTTAAGCGGCGACATAAAAACGGCCCCTGAAGTTCAGGAGCCGTCTTAAAGCTTTTCAATTTTTTATTAAGAAGGTTTTTTATTTAGAGTGCGGTTAGCATGCAAAGTTGAACTTGGATGCTGATCATGATGTGCCTGTACTTCACGATGAATCTGTCTTTGATCATGGCGAACCTGATGTTCTTCATGACGCATCTCATGCCTATCACGATTTACCTGACGTTCGTCGTGACCTATCTGTCTTTGATCATGGTATACCTGACGCTCATCATGACCTATCTGGCTTTTATCACCATTTATTTGTCTGTAATCCTGGTGATCGTTCGGATATTCAGGCACAAAGAGC
>JABDCC010000051.1:0-3448 GCA_013288335.1 Alphaproteobacteria bacterium | reverse complement strand
ATCTGAGCTTGGGCAGCTTGTGCTCCTGCAGTATTACCACTTGCTAAATCCTGTTTTTCTACTGCTCTTTGTGCCTGAATATCCGAACGATCACCCTGGATCTGCGAATGATCGGCCTGAATCTGTGAAACATCGCTTTGAATTTGTGAACGATCTCCCTGTATTTGGTTGCGATCACTCTGAACCTGGTCATGTTGCTGCTCAATCATAGCGCGGTCACCTTGTATCTGATTTACATCCTGACCAATGGTTTGCGCAAAAACCGGACCCGATAAACATACGCTGGTAAGTAGTGCGAGTGTTAATAGTGTTTTATTCATAAAAGTCTCCCCCAGTTATAAAGTACATATATAAAGTGCATAGAATGTATACACATCTTCTTTATACCATAATTATAATTGGCATTTACCATGCTTAACATTAACGATTTGCAACGTTTTATTTGATTAAAATACTAGATAATCCGGGCTTTACGTGAGGGTATATTGTTTGGCGGGAGTTACAAAAAAACTGTATAAAATTTTAGTAAAAAAATATATTGAATATTGTGCGCCGTTAGTTCATCAAAGAGACTATGGCAAAGAAAACTAAAAATTTTAGCGGCAGCATCGCTGCACTTGATATCGGCAGCACAAAAGTAGTTTGTTTTATTGCAAAACTTGAGGCAGATGGCAGCACGAAGATAACCGGCATCGGCCATCAGCTCTCACGCGGCATACGTTCCGGCCACATTGTGGATATTATTGAGGCCGAAACTTCTGTAGTTGCCGCAGTGCATGCAGCCGAGCAGATGGCAGACGAAACCATTGAAAACGTAGTAGTCAACCTTGGCGGCGTGGGATTAGGCTCGCGGAGCGTTACTGTAGAATTGACTGTATCAGGTGACACCGTAACCGAGCGCGACTTGGCTGATATCATTGCCGAAGGACGTGCCAGTGTTGAAAGCGACGATAACGACATCGTCCATTGTTTTTCGGTGAGTTATACGTTGGATGGTGTAAAGAATATTAGTGATCCGCGCGGCATGGTCGGAGAAAAGCTAGGCGCCGATCTGCACATTATCACAGCACCTTCCGCTATGATTCGAAATATCTCTAATTGTCTGGCACATTGCCATTTGAATGCCGCTGAATTTGTGGTTTCCCCCTACTCTTCCGGCCTTGCATGTTTAGAGCCAGACGAGATGGAGCTGGGAGTAACACTCATTGATATGGGCGGCGGCGTTACCAGTATTTCCGTATTTGCCGGCGGTAAAAATTTATTTTGCGACATAGTGCCAATCGGCGGCGGGCATGTAACGAGCGATCTGGCAAAAGGTTTATCGACCTCCATTTCCCATGCCGAACGTTTAAAAACTTTACATGGCAGCGCAGTACCCACATCGGCAGATGATCAGGCAATGATTGATGTGCCACAGCTGGGTGAAGATGATGCTGACGAAGGCAATAATCTTATGCCGCGTTCTATGCTGGTGGGCATTATTCGTCCGCGCATGGAAGAACTTTTTGAAATGATACGCAGCAAACTTGAAGTGGCGGGAATGGATGTGGTCGCCGGACGCCGCGTAGTTTTGACCGGAGGTGCAAGTCAATTGCTCGGCACACGCGAACTCGCCACTCGCGTGCTCGGAAAACAGGTAAGGCTTGCCAAACCACGATTGATTAATGGCCTTGCTGACGCGGTGAGCGGCCCCGGGTTTTCCTCCTCTATTGGTATGCTGGAATATGCGCGCCGCAAGACTCTGGAAGAACGCCATGCCAGCTCAGGAAATAAATCCATGCCCCTCGCCATGATGCGCATAGTGGATTGGTTTAAAAATAATTTTTAGAGAAGAATAATTGCGTGGGTACGCGGAGGAGTCCTATACGACGACCTCGCAGGGGAAATTGTGCGGAGCGCAATTGGGGGCAGCGTGCCCCCTGAAATTAATCTCTATTTATCCCGGGCTGCCAGAGCACATCTTTTTTGCCTTTGGCGTTTAGGTAACGCGCCATCACGAATAAATGATCGGATAAGCGGTTGATGTATTTGAGCGCCGCATCATTTACTTTTTCTTTTTCCGCTAATGCAAAAATCTGGCGCTCAGCACGGCGGGCAATTGTGCGGGCAAGGTGCAGGTTTGCAGAAGCCTCACTACCACCGGGAAGTATAAAAGATTCCAGCGGTTTTAACTCAGCATTCATTTTATCGATTTCTTTTTCAAGCCGTGTCACCTGCACTGGAATAATACGCAACGCCTTTTCAAACTTCTTAGAAAATGGCGTTGAAAGATCTGCCCCTAAATCAAACAAATCCTGCTGAATACGCGCGAGTATTTTATCGCTCTCACCTTTAGTATATACCCGCGCCATTCCTATGGCAGAGTTTGCCTCATCCACTGTGCCGTAGGCCTCAACGCGCAAATCATGCTTCGCACGGCGCTCACCACCTACCAGCGAGGTCATGCCTTTGTCGCCACCACGTGTGTATATTTTTGTAAGTTTTACCATTACCGCCCCCTTCCGCCGCCATCTGCAGTTCCTGCAAAGCGGTTCCAGCGTTCTTCCGCTTTTTCGCGTTTATTAGTAAGACGGTTTCTGATTTCCATCACTTTAGGGCTATTAGGAACAGCTTCCTTTTTAAGCGCACTATTGCCAAGTTTGGGTTTGCTCTCGGGGGCTGCGACGTCGACATTATCATTCAGCCGGGCAAAATTAAGAAATAGCTCCCAGGCCTTCCGATTCTTCTTACGTTGCTTTTCTTTTTTGGTTTCTTCATGATGCGACACAGACAATAACCTTACTTAGTGTTTTCAGGTTTAGTATTTGGTTCTTGCGCTGCCGCTTTGCGCCGGAGCAAATTACTACGCAGAGCTAAGCTCAGCTTTTCCTGCCTGCGAGGATTTTTCTTATGCTTTACAGGCTTTTCTGTGTTGTTTGTGTCTGATATATTTTTCATGCCCCCATAGCTACACGCACTCACAGTTAAGGTCAAATAAGGATATAATGATTAAGTCAGTTTTTTATGACGCAACATTCAACACATTATTTCCCATTTGAATAACATTGTCTTTTTCTTCGGCTAAAGCTGCCGTTTTATCTCCTACAATGGGAGTCATCGACACGCCAGCCGTTTCACCCTGAACCTTCGCTGTCATATCACCGAGAATTGGCTTCAAAACTTGTGGTTTCTCGTCTTGTGTAATCTTTACAGTTTCAGTCGCCATAATTGAATCATAAACCTGCTGCGCTTTCATTCCTTCTGGTAAGGTAAGATCTAAACGATAAGTAGTTGGCTTTTCATGATCCGGCGGAGAAATCTTGAAATCGGCAGTGGCGTGCTTTCGTTGTTCTTCTTTTTGTATTTCTGAAAGAAAAATATCATTAGTCAGAATCTCTTTAATTTCAGTTTTCACCGTCTCATTTTGTATATTTTTCTCTCTAAATTCAAGGTAACCCTTTACTTCCTG
>JABDCC010000050.1 GCA_013288335.1 Alphaproteobacteria bacterium | reverse complement strand
AATAATTAAGGCCATTATTGCCTGTCTCACAGGTAAAACCACATCCCCAACCTATATTAGGTCCCCCAGACCATACACTTACGTAATTTGTTCCGCCGATTTTGGCCGAGGGAAGATACAGACCTATATTAGCACCCGTCACGGCGCTTGCCGGATTGGCCGTTGCCGTAGCTGTTGTAAAACTGCCATCGATAAAGCCTGCAGTACTCAAATCGACCCAAAATACCGTTACTTCACCACCGGCACCGCAGAAGCCACATCCTCCGCTTCCTGTAGTGGCTAAACCCCTCAATACACCATCTCCATCGCCTTCGCCGCTTCCTGTGCCTCTGGCAATAAATCCAAAACTTGTTGCATAAGGATCGGGCATATCGCCTGGAAGATAGCCATATTTATTACGAAAACTATTTACTGCGGTATTATATTTTTCAATTTGAGAAATTTGTGATCGGAGGGCAGCAGCCTGAATTAGATCTTGCCCAACCAGAATGCCTCCAACGATTAGCCCTATAATAACGAGAACAATCGAAAACTCAATGGATTTATCGCCTACGGTAAGTTTTGCGGTTTTTACATCAGACATAATTTTCTCCTGAATCAAAGGGCGTTACTATTTATCGCGTATATAGTTAGAGTTTTTGGCAGGCTTCTTCAATCTGTTTTTGCAATATCGCCAGAAAATCTCGATTTTTAAGTCCTGGCGCGATAGGAGGTAAAAATTCAATCGTGATCAGGCCTGGTGTTTTTACAAAAGCGTTTTTCTTCCATAATTTTCCTGAATTAAGCGCCACCGGCACTACTGGTATTTTCAAATGACTATAAAGTGCTGCAACCCCTGGGTGATAGGTGGATTGCTCGCCAGGCGCCATACGCGTTCCTTCCGGGAATATAATAATCTGGCGGTTTTCTTTGGTACGCGCGTCTGCCTCACGGAGCATTCGTTTCATGGTGGATGCGCCACCCTTGCGATCAATATAAATATTTTTAAGCAACACCAGATACCAGCCAAATACCGGAAGGAAAATAAGTTCCCGCTTTAAAACATATGCCGGTCTTTTAAATAATATCCAGAATATGATTGTATCCCATGCCGACTGGTGTTTTGAGGCAATAATGGCCGCACCCTTGGGAATATTTTCAGCTCCCCGCACTTCATAGGTTATGTTACACAATACACGTAGCAACCATAGCGAGCCTAGGCCCCAGAGGCGAGAAACCGTATATACAATGGGCGAATAAAACAAAATCAGCGGCAAGCCGCATAGTCCCAAAATGGCGATTAATATCCAAAATGAAATGTTAAACAGAGCCGAGCGTATGATCATCTATAAAATGCTCCAGGTATGTTTTAATATTGGTCGCGATATATTTATTATATTCTGAAAGCACAAGCTTAATACTATCGGTGAATTTCCACCAGTCATTATGCTCAAAATGTATGGGGAAAACCGGCTCAGGAATAATTTTAACCTGAGGCGATGCAAGGCTTATTTCATGGATGCTGCGCGGCATATGATAATTGCCGGTAATAAGCCGTACGCTCGTAATATGCTCCGCCTCAATCCACTCTGCGGTTTCCTCCGCATTGCCAATAGTACTGCGCGCTTTATGGCCGAGCGTAACGCTATCGGGTGAAATTTTTCCTGCGAAGCTCTTATATTCTTCGTTGCGCAATATAGAGGAAAGTGTGACGTTATTTTCCACGCCCGATATAAACATTTTTTTCGCCCTGCCCTCAATCAGCATTTGAAACCCACGCTCTAAGCGCAAGCTGCCGCCAGTTAATACGACAATGGCATCCGTGTTTATAGTATCATTGGCAGGCACACTGGGGATCATGCTCACAAACCAGATAAGCCCTGCTACCCAGGCCACTAAAATACCATTGCAGACATTCACAAATATTTTAGCCATTAACTCGCCTCAATTATTTTTTTTGCCGCATCTAATATATCGGTACACACGATAACCGGCCGCAACGCATCTGGTATTTTGTTTTTCTCTTCACTCCCCTTGCCGGTCAACACCATATAACGCTGGCAACCCGCAGATTCTGCTGCCTGCATATCGGTAATCGCATCACCAATAAAAGCGGTCTTTGCGGGATCTGCTTTATATTTTTCCAGTGCCTCAATCAACATGCCGGGATTGGGTTTGCGCCGATAGGTAGTTTTATCTGGATGATCGGTGCAGAAGAAAATTTCTTCGATTTTTCCCCCACTTTGGCTCACCGCATCGCTCATAAATTCGTGAATATTGTGCAACATTTTAAGATCAATTATACCACGGCCGACCACTGATTGATTGGTGATTACAACACAGACAAACCCATTCTCTTTAAATAATTTAAATGCAAAAAGTGCCGCGGGATATATAGCAAGTTCGGCAGGCGATTTGACATAACCGTTTTTGATTTCCTCGTTTATGACACCATCACGATCAATTAAAACCAGTTTCATGTGTCCACGAATTTTAAGGAATTTTGTGCAAAGCCGTAAGCACGGAAACACGCGCGGCAATGAGCGCAAGCAGGCTCATAATAAGCGGCAGGCAAAATAATATCGCCCAGTGCGCAAACGAAAGTGCGAATGTCGGGAAAAGCGGAGAATTAATGCTGCGCCCCATGATATGCAAAACCAGCAAGGTGAACGCCGCAAGCCCGCAACCGATAAACGAGCCTTTCAATGTAAGCAACGCCGCAAAGTCCTGAAACTGCTTGGCAATATAGCCATCCATTGCGCCTAATCTGTGCAACAGATTTACTGTGTTGCGGTGAATTTTGAGTGACGTTTTGCAGGCAAATATTACAATCACCGCAGTTGCTGAAATGATAAATATTGCGATTATCATTAATGTATATTGCACTACATTTACAAATTCAGAAAACTGCGCGAGCCATTTTTTGTGATCATCAATATCTGCACCCGGCACCACCGCCTGCACTTTTGATTTAAGCGCGTCATAATCGATCGTCTCACCGCTTTTTACTTTGCCCTCGATAATTACCGGCAATGGCAGGCTATTTAAAGCCTCGCTTTTTCCAAGCCAGGGCTCAACCATTTCCTTGATGTGATCAGTGGTCACAAGGCTCGCATCTTTTACACCCGCCGTGTTTTTAACCAGCGCCAATACTTTGTCGGATGTTTCTTTTTCACCTTCCGCCATATGCGGCAGATGCACAGAAAAAGATTCAACCTGCGCATTCCTGCTCATGGAAATCGTATGACTAAGGGTAAAACTTCCGGCGAGAATAAGCGCTGCCAGATACACCATAAGCGCAATAATCCAGGGAAGAAAGCGGCTTGCCTCATCACGTGACAGGGCAATGTCGGGCTTGAATTCAAAGCCCAGTATTTTAAATAATAGTCTGTGGATTTTGCGCAGCATGATTTTACGGATAGAGTTTAACTTCCGGTTTTATACAATTTATTGGAGGCTATGTATAGATGAAAGCAGAGTGATGACGGCTTAACGTTATTTACATAATCGCGACTTACTTATAATAATAACCCGTTAGAAATTTCTAGGAATAAATTTAAGGAATAGAATATTGTGAAGGAAGCTGGCTTTACACTCATTGAGCTTTCGATTGTTCTCGTTATTATAGGGCTAATCGTTGGAGGCATTCTGGTTGGGCAAGATCTAATTCAGGCTGCTGCCCTCCGATCACAAATTTCTCAAATTGAAAAATATAATACCGCAGTAAATAGTTTTCGTAATAAATATGGCTATCTTCCAGGCGATATGCCCGATCCTTATGCAACAAGTTTTGGATTTATTGCCAGAGGCACAGGAAGCGGCGAAGGCGATGGAGATGGTGTATTGAGGGGTTTAGCCACTACAGGAAGCGGAGGATGTGGCTTCTGCGGTGCCGGTGGTGAAGTAACGGTATTTTGGGTCGATTTGAGTACTGCAGGCTTTATCGATGGCAGTTTTACAACAGCTACGGCAACGGCCAATCCGGCAAGCGCCGTGACGGGTGCTAATATAGGTCTGTATCTTCCCTCGGCCAAAATCGGCGGAACAAATTACGTAAGTGTATGGTCTGGGGGACCTAATATAGGTTGGGGATGTGGTTTTACCTGTGAGACAGGCAATAATGGCCTTAATTATT
>JABDCC010000049.1:4459-4591 GCA_013288335.1 Alphaproteobacteria bacterium | reverse complement strand
GCCGGCAAGGCGTCCGTAAAGCATGTTGCCAAGTCCATAAGTCAGCAGACAGAGCAGTATTGCAAAAATTGCAGTGGGAACACGCACGGCAAATGGGGAAATCCCAAAATATTTCGTAGCTTCTGCCTGAAC
>JABDCC010000049.1:0-4449 GCA_013288335.1 Alphaproteobacteria bacterium | reverse complement strand
GTCGAGGCGTGGCGTAATGAAATCACCAGATTCCGCCATCTCCCTGCCAATTTCTATGTAGCGCGATTCGCTCGGTACAGAGTAGGGGCGACTACCGAGGTTTACACAAAAAATCACGATCAGCAATAAAGTTAATGCTGCTAAATTCATGAAAGATTTTTTACAAACACAACGCATAGAATTCACCTTATTTCGTTATACCTTCATTGGCAGAATAATCATATTGTACCCCTGATTATGAAGCCGCCGCTGAATAATGTACGCATTCTGGTTATAGAGGAACTGGGTAAAAATAGTCTCGTCTTCGAATATAAGTTTGCTCGAGAAAAATACGACTTTTGGAAAATCTTTTATGATCATGTCGGTCAGTTCAGACACTTTTTCAACTACGTCCGTACCAAAAGCCATGTAAGAAGTTGCTGCCATGCCGCGGGCGTTACAGTAGTTCACATAATGTTTAAGTGAGTTTTTAAAATCGCGACTAATGACGCGCCAATGTTCGGTTTCTGCGAGATTACCCGAATCCACTTCACCCACACTTACAAATACAAAATTCTTATATACTCCAGGAAATAATCGTAAAACCCACAACAGCGAATGCATGCCGCTGCCTATACAATCATTTACTATGAATACTGCGGTCTGCTGGGTGTGATCAAGGGCAGGCGGCTCAGCGGTAACTTTTCCGCCGGAGCTAGCAAAAAGTTCATCGGCAAGCGCGAGTTTCTGGCTCACTTTTCCATAAGAATTGCGAATCCACAGGCCAATTACAATTACACAGCTGGTTATCAGCAATGTCAGCCAGCCACCGGCAAAGAATTTTTCGGTAGTGGTTATAACGAGAATACTCACGCATACAATGAGCCCAACACCGGAGCTTATTAATTTGGGGAGCCAGCTTTTTTTAGTGTGACGGTTTTTAAGCCAGTATTTGGTCAAGCCTAGCAGAGATAATGAGAAGGTCAGAAATACGTTAATACTGTAAAGCACTACAAGAACGCTGACGTCACCCAAAGTGAGGAGTAGAACGAGCAGAGAAGAAACTCCCATCAATGTAATACCGTTTTTTCTGACGAGACGGCTGGAAAGCGAGCTGAAGAAATGTGGCATCCATTTGTCTGATGCCATATTGGCAAGTACGGCAGGGCCGGCAAGAAAACCGGTATTTGCAGCAACCAGCAACAGGCCAGCTTCCAATGATAAGACAATGGTCAAAAGTATTCCGGATACGTCTTTTCCACCAATGCTCCAGCCTTGCATAATACTGCGGAATGCAACAGCGTTAAGGGTTTGTCCTTCCTGATAATGCGCACCCCATAACAGATAAAGCACGATGATTCCGCCGGCGGTAAATGCAAGTGAAAGCGCAATAAAGAGCATGGTCATTTTTCCAGTTTTTACGCGTGGCTCAGCAAGGGTGGTTACGTAATTAGACACCGCTTCCAGACCTGTATACGTACCGCCACCGAGCGAGAAAGCTTTCAGGAACAGAGAGGCAACGAATATTGCGCCCATTGCTTCCGTCATTTTATGGGATTCGCTCATGGCGTCCGGAATCAGAGTAGGTACTCCCTGCGCATGAATAAATATTCCGTAAATAATCAGGAAAGCGTGGGTAATTACGAAACCAAGGAAAATTGGCATCAGGATTTTTATGGATTCCTTTACACCGCGTAAATTCAGAAATACCAATACAAATATCAGAAAACATTCGATGAATAATTTCATATGCAACATGCTTTCTGGCATAAGGCTGAAAAGTGCATCCACGCCGCTTGCTACTGAAATAGCGATAGTCAGCACATAATCCACAATGAGTGCTGCACCGGAAATAAGGCCGGCATGAGGGCCAACCAGTGAACTTGCTACCCTATAACCCCCACCGCCATTGGGAAAAAGCTCGATAACCTGAGTATAGGCAATAGATATGATAAATACGGTAAGCGCAGTTGCAATCGCGAGATAAATACCAAGTGATGTATGGGAGCCGAGCGCCAGAAAAGCTTCCTCCGGGCCGTAACAGGAAGAAGATAGGCCATCCGCACCCAAGCCAATCCACGCCAAGAATGCAATCAACGCAATATTATGGTGGGTCTGTTTATTAAACGGGTCCCGTGGCGGGCCAAGCAGGAAATGTTTCGTTGCTTTCAGATTCATCATATCCAGTATCTATTCTTTCAACCTGTGACCAAGTTTTGTTGCTTTGGTGTTCAGGTAGTGCCGATTATGAACTGTCGTTTTTGTTACTATAGGCTCGCGTCTTACCACTTCTATGCCATATGCCGCAAGCGCTTTAATTTTTTCAGGGTTATTTGTGAGCAAGGTGATGCGTTTTAGCCCAAGTTGTTTGAGCATTTCAGCGCCGATTGCAAAGTCGCGCTCATCGGGTGCAAAGCCAAGTTTTTCGTTGGCTTCCACCGTATCCAGGCCATTATCCTGCAGGTTATAAGCGCGCAGTTTATTGGCAATACCTATGGCACGGCCTTCCTGGCTTAAATACAGAATCACGCCCGCTTTTTGCTTGCTTATAATTTCGAGCGATTTTTGCAATTGGCCACCGCAATCGCAACGCAGGCTTCCGAATAAATCGCCGGTAACGCAGGAAGAATGCAACCGCACCACCGGCGCAGCCTGCTTTTTTGGCTCGCCGATAACAACCGCCAAATGTTCCTCATGACCAAAGCGCGACCTGAATGCAATTACTCGGGTATTCTCGGCAAATTTAAGCGGCACATGCGCTTCGCTTACTTTTTCCAACGATGCAGCCAGCGCAGCCGGGTATTTTTCTATCGCTTCTTGCGTTACCGATAAAAAAGAGTCTGTATTTTTAGGCATTTTCTTAATAACTGCCTGAGGCAGAAGTCCGGCCAGCTTCATAAGTTTGACGGCAGGGTGTTGACCGCCAGTTATGGATGTTTTGTCCGGTGCGTATTCTCCGGCAGTGAGCAAGAAGGATTTTTTTGATTTATCAATATAGATAACAGTTTGCCCGCGGCGCAGATCACTCGCTGCGCGCTCTACCTGCAAAATTGTATGTGACGTTGGCTTATTCATGGTTATATATATTATATGGGATCAATACTGATAATTAGCAATGAGCCTGCGCTCGCGGAAACTCTGGCAAGTGAACTCAGCGAGTTTGCAGTGAGTGGAGTTTCTTTTAAAGATGCGGCAGCGTATGTGCATGATAAGAAATTTAATGTAATACTCATAGACGGCGAATTCAAAGATGAAGCGTCGAAAGCTTTTGCAGACAAAGAAAGCGCCGATATCATCACGCTTAAACGCCCTGTTCGCTTGCATGAACTCCTATATACTATTCGCGATAAGCTTCAAACGAAAACTACATCACTCACGCAAGAAATATTGCTTGCGCCGGGCTATGGTTTTTACCCTGCTGAACGGCTTATCCGTGCACAAGACGGGTTAACCAGCGTTACTTTGACAGAAAAAGAAGTTGAGCTATTACAATGTCTTATTAAAAACCGCGAGACTTTGCTGCCCCGTGATGCGCTATTAAAACAAGTCTGGGGATATAGCAATGACGCTAATACCCATACGCTCGAGACCCACATCTACCGCCTGCGCAGCAAATTAAAGCAGGTAAGCGACGAGCTGGACATTATTTCCTCGGAAGAGGGTGGCTATAGGATAAGGTAAGTTTTAATCGTCTAAAATTAACGTTTTAGTAACTTTTTCCTTATATACTGCAATCTGCACTAAAGGGAGTGGTTGCTGCGCGATGACTGACGATTTGACTGGAAATATAGGATTATTTACAGATACGGCTATAAAAAGCATAGCGGTAATGGAAGGACATTCCTTAAATGAAGACGAAAAAACAACCTATTTGCAGCAAATCCAGAACCTGCTTCCTCCGTTATTGAATGAAGAATCCTCATTACCTGTTTCGGAGCGTACTAAAAAACTGTTCAGATTGGCGGAGATTTATTCGCCGGACATTCATAATCGCTTAAAAACTCTCAAGCAGAATCAAGACAATACATTATGGAATTATATTGATGTGCTTGAGCTTTATCCGCAAGCATGGCTCCTTGCCGATGAAAAAGATGATTATAAAACCATTGCTGGCATTAAGCGTTCCGAGTCCGATATCTCTAAATCCTATATAGATATCCGCACTACGCTTGAAAAATATATCCAGAAATCACAAGACGAGAAACCTAAGGATAAAGAATATACATTCGATAATAATGATGACGACTACGATGAGGAAGATGGAAAAGAGTTTGGCACACTTTTGCCTCCGCTTGATATGGAATTCTACCTTCAGAGATATCCTATTCTAAAAGGACAACCTGCAGGGTTTCAAGCATTTTTCATACGCAAAATGCGTGAGCGTGAAAGCTACGACAAAGAAATGCTCATGCATTTGCTCAAAGAGATAGATAATTTCTCAGATAAGACGATAGAGGAATTTGCCGATGT
>JABDCC010000048.1 GCA_013288335.1 Alphaproteobacteria bacterium | reverse complement strand
TTTCCCTTTGCATCTTTTCCTCCTTTTACGAGGAACGTGGTGCCTGCTTTTAGGGTGGGTTTACTTTTTAATTGCGCTAACACGGACATAAATAACTATAAAATGATGTTTCTTGTTGCACCACCGTCTGCCAAGCCACCATAAACCACCGGTTCAGGATGACGTTTTAAAATTTCGGCAGTGCTGTAAGTGATATTAGTTTTCCCGCCATTCATTCTGTTCATCCTTTTTGGAGCACCCTCTAAGCTAAACGGATCATCAATTCCGCCAGGAATTGGTATGCCACGTGAAATATCAGTAAGTAAGTTTATATTAGGTTCTATACCTCGCATTTGTAATGCTGGACATAACAAGTTAACAACATTGTTATGCGAGAACTCAACACAAAAATTCGTAGCTAAACCACCTATGTTAATATTAGCTACTTCTACATCTTGATCCCTCAGATCCATAGCAATCTCTTGGAAAACCTGTTGTGCAGTAGTAAATGTCTTTTTATCATTTTCAATTCCGATACCATAACTATCGATTTCAGAATTCATACCCTTACGCACTACGTAAAATGTATTACCAGTTATCTCATCATGATATTTTAGATCCGGACTTATAAGATCACTCTTTAACATTTCTTTTAAGCTTTCAGGCAAGTTCATTTCTTCACTAAATTCAGAACTGCGTGTACCTTGAATGCAATGTGGTGTCCAAAGCATCTGAGTCGAAATATTTCTCATTTTGCTGAAAGGCTCTTCTAGCCAATCATCTAATACTTTTGCTACACGACCCTTGTCTTTTGTTGATGGCACCCATCCATTTTCTGATGTTGTTTTTAAATCTTTACTTATCAGTTCAACTTTGCGTACATGGTCGCCATCTTTAACACCAATGATCATGCCTTGCCGATCTAAAACTATTTCGCTGAAAGCCAGAACCGCAGGATTCATAACGTCTTTGGTATCTTTGTCTTCTACTTCAAGTATTTTTTTGCGGTACTCCATTACTCCAGGATGGTTGGTCATAAAGCTGATATGATCAGCCGGATGGAAATCCTGACTCAATACGATAATTCCATCTGTGGTATTGGTAATCAAATCTCCCATTTTTTTGCTAACTTTCTCACCATCAGGAACATAAAGACTCCCGCCATCAGCTAAAGATAAATTTGGATCTCTAAATCCATTTTCATTATCAATGTACATATCAATGTTTTTTGTGACTGGCGGCGGCGGCATCTCCATCATTTCGGACATGATTTTCATGCGATCCTCATTGGTTCTTGGATCAAGCAATATTGTATAACGATCTGGCCGAATCACATCCCGTACCGACTGAGGCAAATGCGAGCGTTGCTCTTTGCAATAGGCCTGGATCTTATCTAGATCTGTTATTTCATGCTCGCTACCTTCATGAGACATTTTCTTGGCAGGCTCACCATGTTCCGGATACACATATTCACCTTTTATAAAGATTGGCTTTAGCAAGGTTTCATAAGAGGCTGATTCAGGCAAAGGTATTTCGCTATGATTATCAGCTAAGCTAATAGCATAACCTTGATCAAGGATTGTAGGTTTACCATCTTTATCGTCAAATGCCCGATCTACAATAACGTCTCCGATAAAATTACCATTTTTATCTTTGAGCCTGACCGTATCAAGTGCAATACCAGGCAGCGAGGATTTTGATCCAGGCAATTCAGGGTGATCTGGATCGCGGCCTGCGATTTTCATGGTTTTCACCATGACAGTTGATTTGTCTTTTGATTCTTTAATTTCAGTATTAGGTTCGCAAGCCGATAATTTATATACGCCGCCGAGCGGGCCTGGATTACCAAGCGCGGTACCCACACCATAGACTACATTATCAGGAAATGGTTTGCCCAATTCTTCTGTGGCTTTTACATAGAAGTTTCTGATTTGTGTTTCATCAAGATCATTGGTAAGATAAATATTCGTTTTACCAAATAATTCAGGATGCTCAATTTTCGCCTGATCTAAAAGTTCTCTTGCTTTAAAAGTTAGTTGAAATAAATCGCCGGAATCAATACGTACACCATCAAGCTCAATACCTGTTTCTATCGCTGCTTTGATGGCATTCTTAATACCCTGCTCTGGATCATAGGTATCCACCAGCAATACGGTATTCATATGCATGCTTTTCAGATAATCTTTGAATGCTTTAAGTTCTGATTCTGGTGTTAAAACGCCATTTACTCTGTAACCCATAATAAAGCTATGTGCCATAGTACCGGTTGGAGTAACACCTAAAAGCCGTGCTGCGTCCATATCAGCGACTGCTTTCGCACCACCAATAGTAGATGCTCTTGGGCCGGCAATATCAAGGGAAGTGCCGCGACGCAGTGAGTAATCTGCAAATATAGCCTTTCCGCCTGAAGCTTCATCAATGCGCGCCGCGCGCGTGGCAATCATGGAAGATGAGTTCACAATGTTTAAAATAGCGGATTCAACTAATTGACATTGCACGAGTGGGCCACTGATTCGTACCACTGGGCCTGCGCCAGTCATTACAGTGCCCTCAGGAACTGCATCCACGTCAATTTCAAGTTTAGAAGTTTTCAGATATTGAAGGAAATCTTCCGTAAAAACAGGTTGACCTTTCTTTTTGATGCTTCTCAGATAAGCGATTTTATCGTCATCAAATTTAAAATTTTTGAGAAAATCTACTACACCCTCAAGGCCAGCTGCTACGGTATAAGAACCACCGAAGGGAGGTTTGCGCCAATGCATATAAAAAGAGGCTTTTTCATCCTGGCGGCCTTGGTCAAAATAGACCTGTGACATGGTGTATTGATACATGTCCGTTTTGAGAGGGTTTATATCTTTATATACATCATTAACGTAACCCATATGAAACTCCCTTATTTTATTATGATATTTTTTACCCTGATAATTAGGTTATACAAGACAAACGTTAATATATAGTTAATGGATTACCTAAAATATTTTTATATTTCTTTACCAAATATTAAGATTTAAACGCTATAACATTACTATGAAACAATTTATGGGAGTAGTTTGTGACTGATTCAAAGCATGAAATTCTGAAAAAAGACTCTTCTCCATTAATGGAATTCATTGCCAAAAATTATCCTGGCATGACCCCTAAAGATGTACTCACTGGACCTATGGCAGAAGAAATTCTAGGCCCCATCCCCCCTTGGTCAGGACGTAAAAAATATCAGGCTAATGACTGTACAGGAGTGTACCCCGGCAATTGCGCAGTCATATATGGTGAGGATGATAGCTGGAAAAGCTCCAGCGATAAAAGCGAACCTTTCATTGTATATCAGAAACGCTCTGAGAACGGTGTAAATGGAGAAGTGCAGTATGGTTTACTTGGTGGATTCGCAACAGTCGACGATAACCCAGAAAGAAATCTGAAGAAAGAGCAGCCAAGAGAAGGTTGTAAACGTGAAATTATGGAAGAATCGGTTGATGATAAAGGAGTTTCAATTCTTTCTCCGGACACCAAACGCTTTAAATTATTAGATGCAGGATATGATTATAGCGTAGAACCGCCGAATTCCTATAATGTATTTGCATTGAAGATGACAAAACAAGAGCGCGATAATATACGTAACCATGCTGAGCGAATGGCAAGTGATCCTGATTATGCAAAGGCTGTAACAGATGCGAGTCATGGTGAAGTAAAACAAATATTTGTAAAACCGCTCAGCGAAGTGCTGAAACTAGGGCGTGATAGCTTCACCCATCCCCATGAATTTGATGCAATCCAGAAATTCGCCGAGCAGTTAAAAGTACAAACCCGATTACGTCAAAGAGGTGAATAGGTTTTATGGAACAAACTGAACCCAAACATTATGTAATTCTTCAGCCCGGCCTGTCCGATAGCGTAATAGACGCACTGACGGCGCAATATGGCGAGGAGAATATCATTCCTGCCAGTATAGCAAAATTTGTCGATAAGGAAGAGTTTACTGAAGGATTTCCATTTAATCGTGATGAGTTTGAAAAAAACAAAGAAAAGTTCAAAGGTAATATCATTACGATAGTGCAATCCACTGGCGAGCCCTGTTCGGAAAATCTTTTTTATGCCAAGCTTGCTGCAGATGTAGCCAAGCGCGCAGGTGCTAAAATAGTAAACGGAGTTTTTCCTTATCAGGCATGGATGAGGCAGGAAAAAGATGAGCTGGAAATCGGCAGATTTTCATCTATGGCCAATCCTATGATAGCAAAAGAATTAAAAGCAGCAGGTTTTGACCATGTGACCTTATTTACCCCACATTCCGAGGAAGGCATAAATCAATATAAGCAAGTATTTGGAAATAATTTTGCCTATGTGAATGCAACAAAGGTATTTATCGACCAAATCAAAAAACAGTTTCCTAATCTAGATGATATTGTTATCGGTGCACCGGATGGGCTTGATAAACCTGATGATCAGGGGCAAAAAAGGGCTGAAGATATCGCTAAAGCCCTTTTCGGTGATGATTATAAAAACCACATGTTTGGAATTCAGAAAAAAAGAAGGGGCCCAGGAAAATCGGAAATTGTGCGTTTTGAAGGTAATGTAAAAGGTAAAACTGCCATAGTAGTAGATGATATGATTAGCACCGGCGGTACTATGGTACACGCTGCCGAGGAACTTAAAAAACAAGGGGCAGATAAAGTGGTTATTGCTTCCATTCATGGAATTTTAGCCAATGGATTG
>JABDCC010000047.1 GCA_013288335.1 Alphaproteobacteria bacterium | reverse complement strand
AGATATGACAAATGTAGTGGTGGTAGGTTCACAGTGGGGCGATGAAGGAAAAGGTAAAATCGTGGACTGGCTTTCTGAGCGCGCAGACGTAGTGGTACGTTTTCAAGGCGGCCATAATGCAGGCCACACACTTGTGATTGACGGCGTTACTTATAAACTCAGCCTACTACCTTCAGGAGTCGTACGCCCTGATAAACTCAGTATCATCGGCAATGGTGTAGTCATTGACCCTTATGAATTACTCAAAGAAATTGATGCCATCGCGAAACTCGGCGTAAAAATTACTTCGGAGAATTTAAAAATTGCCGAAAACGCGACTTTGATTCTTCCGATTCATCGCAAACTCGATCAGGCTGTGGAAGCACTGCGCGGCAACAGCAAAATCGGCACTACCGGCCGTGGCATTGGCCCCGCTTATGAAGATAAAGCAGGACGCCGGGCAATAAGAGTGTGCGATCTGGCTGACCCAGAAATATTAAGCAGCAAACTGGATGCACTGCTTTCCCATCATAACGCACTACTTGCAGCTTGTGGCGCAGAGCAAGTAAATAAGAATGAGCTCTTGGAAGAACTATTGAAAGTCGCACCTAAGATTCTGCCGTTTGCGATGCCGGTATGGATTATGCTCGATAAGTTACGCAAACGCGGAAAACGCATTTTGTTTGAAGGCGCTCAAGGCGCAATGCTTGATGTCGATCATGGAACTTATCCGTTCGTCACATCTTCTAATACATTAAGCGGTGCAGCCACTACCGGCTCCGGCATGGGTATGAATGCTATCGGCTTTGTACTTGGCATTACTAAAGCATACACCACACGTGTTGGCAGCGGTCCTTTCCCGACGGAACTTAATGACGAAATCGGACAAACCCTCGGAAAAATAGGCAATGAATTTGGCACTGTGACCGGGCGCCCCCGCAGATGTGGCTGGTTTGACGCGGTGCTTGTGCGCCAGACGATAAAAATTTGTGGTATAACCGGTATTGCACTTACCAAACTCGATGTTCTTGATGGATTTAAAGAGATCAAAATATGTATCGGATATAAATACGAAGGTAAAATGTACGACTATCTTCCGGCAAGCCAAAAGATCCAAGCAGGTGTTGAACCTATTTATGAAACCATTCCGGGCTGGAGTGAAAGCACCAAAGGTGCGCGCAGTTGGGCAGATTTACCTGCTCCCGCTATTAAATATATTCGCCGTATAGAAGAACTGATTGAATGTCAGGTAGCATTGCTCTCTACTAGTCCAAAACGCGAAGACACTATTTTAGTGCGCGATCCGTTTATTGATTGATCCAAATATTATTGCTAATTCAGAACTATGCTATTATTATGTCCACCAGACGTAAATATATAGTTATGTAAATGGCATCAAATAGTCTGCGCAATCCAGTTAGACAAAACAGAACAAGTGGTTTTTCAATCACTCACATCACAGTCGCCATCGCAGTTGCCGCTCTGATTATCGGAATAGTATTTATCGGCGAAAATATAGTATATAGCGCGAGACTTCGGAGCGTCGCTTCTGAGCTTGAACAGATACAAGGTGCCGTTGCTACTTTCAAAACCAAATATGATTGCCTTCCTGGTGATTGCGTCAATGCCACCACTTTTCTGGGATTAGATCCTAAATGCCCAGACGGCGGAAAAAGCCTTACAGGCACCTGTAACGGTGATGGAGATGGAATCATCAACGGCGCATGGCAACATGGGCAACCGGTGGAAAGCCTGTTTGTGTTTCAACAATTGGCGCTCTCAAATATTATCCAGCCAAAAAAATACCCGGGCAGTAATAAAGCATTTGGTGTGGAACCGGGATTTCAGGTTCCGCGATCTTCTTTTGAACCTTATATTGGTTATTATGTACTCTCCCCCGACCCTTCCCCTGATCTCCATTTTCCTTCTTCGATAGTATCGAAAGTGCATGTTATGATTGGTGCAAAAACCGCCCCTGGTGGCTGGGATGATTATTTAATGGGCGCAGGATTCAATGCCATTGATGCACATGCGTTAGATAGTAAAATCGATGACGGTAATCCAACCTCCGGACAAATAATCGCCGTAAAACCACAACCCGGCCTAGTAAATAAAAATACCACCTGCTTTACAGATGACGGTTACGAAACACTCTCCAATTCCGGGTGTGTACTGTTTTACGATATAAAGCTGTAATGCCCCGTTTATGGATATTAAGAGTTATAAATTAGGCTTCACTCTCATTGAGCTCAGTATTGTACTTGTGATCATTGGCCTGATTGTTGGTGGAATTCTGGTCGGACAGGATTTGATTCAAGCAGCCGCAATACGCGCACAAATAAGTCAGATAGAAAAATATAATTCTGCTGTAAATACTTTCCGCGCTAAATACGGCTATTTACCAGGTGATATTCCAGAGCCACAAGCAAGCCAATTTGGTTTTAAAGCGAGAGGCACTACGCCTGGGCAAGGAGATGGTAACGGCGTTATAGAGGGTTTGGGTTGGCCAGCAACCACCTCATGCGGCTCCTGTACCACAGGAGGAGAAGCAGTGATGTTCTGGGAGGATTTAACTGCAGGTAACGCATTGATTGATGGAAACTTTAATACAGCAAGTATTAGCAGTTATATGGGTGCTGTTTCGGCTGCTAACGTGGGGCTTTATCTTCCTTCGGCAAAGATTGGGAACGGAAATTATGTCTATGTCTGGTCAGGCGGTTATACAAGTGGTTTCCAGTGGTCAAGTTATGTAGGGGGAGGCGATGGCCAAAATTATTATGGGTTGATCGCTGTAACAACTGCTGGCACCGGAGGAAGTTCCCCTAATATTACTTCTGCTCCCGCCTTATCGGTAAAACAAGCTTATAATATTGATTCCAAGATTGATGATGGTCTTCCGCAATCAGGCAAAGTCAAAGCGATCTATGAGGCTTACAATGAAATGTGGTGGGCCATAGGCGGTGGAGGCGCAGTAGCCACTATATACGCTCCATCCACACCGGGTGCTGCAGAACCAGCTTCTGCTACCAGTTGCTTTGATAATGGAAATACTGCTAATGCTACCAATCAATACTCAATGGAACAAAATGGCGGCAGCGGAATCAATTGTGCACTGAGTTTTAAGTTTCAGTAGCTCTAAACATCCAGCTGTTCGTGAATGATATTGCCCTGCTTTGCAGTTTCTTCCTGAATAAACTGAAAGCGCAATTCAGGTTTTTTACCCATCAGCTGATCGACGCGATTTCTGGTATCGTCAATATCTTCCTCAGCAATATTGACTCGCAGCAACACACGTTTGCCAGACTGCATCGTGGTTTCTTTAAGCTGAGCGGCCGTCATTTCACCCAAACCTTTGAAGCGACCAATATCCAGCTTACCGGGTTTTTTGCTTAAATTTGCAACCAACGCATCTTTTTCTTTATCGTCGCGCGCATAGTAAGTCACATTACTATGAGTAATGCGGAAAAGCGGCGGCAATGCCAGAAATAAATGTTTATTGCGAATGAGATCGGGCATTTCCTGATAGAAGAACGTCATGAGCAATGATGCGATATGCGCACCGTCCACATCCGCATCGGTCATAATGACAATGCGTTCATAACGCAGCGCTGATTCGTCATACTGCGCACCCGTGCCACAACCAAGCGCCAATACCATGTCGGAAATTTCCTGGTTAGCACGTATTTTCTCGGAAGTAGCACTCGCCACATTCAGGATTTTTCCGCGCAACGGTAATACGGCTTGTGTCTCGCGCGAGCGCGCCTGTTTTGCCGAACCGCCTGCTGAATCCCCTTCTACCAAAAATATTTCTGTGCCTTTGCCGCTGCTGCGTGTGCAGTCGGTGAGTTTACCCGGCAAACGCAGTCTTCCGGTGATAGCTTTACGGCTTACATCTTTTTCCTGCTTGCGACGCAACCGATCTTCTGCACTGGCGATGGTATAATTCATCAGTGCAGTAGCGCTTTCATTGTCGCCGGCAAGCCAGTGATCGAAATGGTCACGCACCACATTTTCAACGAGCCTTGCCGCTTCGGTGCTCACTAATTTTTCTTTGGTTTGTCCCTGGAACTGCGGATCGCGCATGAATAACGATATGATAACCACCGCACCGGCAAATAAATCTTCACCCATGAGTATGCCGGTTTTTTTATTACCCAGACGGTCACCATAGGCTTTCAATGATTTGATAAGCGCGCTCCTGAAACCTGCTTCATGCGTGCCACCTTCGGGAGTGTTGATCGTATTACAATAAGAGCGTGAACTACCTTCCTGATCCAGCGGCCAGGCCACTGCCCATTCTATCCTGCCTTGCTTATCGCTAAGTTCTGCTTCACCGGTAAAATTCTGTCCTGTAACAGTTGAACGCCCTTCCAAACTCAATGCAAGAAAGTCTTTAAGTCCTCCGGGGAAATGAATAGTATCTTCTGCAGGAATTTCACTGCCTTCGGGCAACAAAGACGGATCGCATTTCCAGCGTATTTCTACTCCGCGAAACAAATATGCTTTGGAACGCGCCAGTTTGTAAAGCCGTTCGGGACGGAATTTTGCCCGCTCGCCAAAAATCTGCGCATCGGGGTGAAACATAACAGTCGTACCTTTACGGTTCTGAACCGTGCCATCTTTCACAAGTTTGCTTTTCGGCTCACCGCGTGAGTAGCTTTGTTTATAAACCGTGCGATCACGGATGACTTCTACTTCTAATTTGTCGGATAAGGCATTGACCACTGAAATACCAACCCCATGTAAACCGCCTGAGGTTTCGTAGACTTTGCCGCTGAATTTACCGCCGGAATGCAGCATGGTAAAAATGACTTCAAGCGCAGATTTTTTGGGGAATTTTGGATGCGGATCAATCGGAATACCACGTCCATTATCACGTATGGTAACGTGATTGCCTTTGCCAATTTCCATCTCAATGCGGGTGGCAAAACCGGCAACCGCTTCATCCA
>JABDCC010000046.1 GCA_013288335.1 Alphaproteobacteria bacterium | reverse complement strand
TAACTGCTATGGCTGAGACCGATGATCGCATTGCAGGCCTTGAGGTAGGAGCTGATGACTATCTGGTAAAACCCTTTGAACCACGTGAACTTGTGCTACGTATACAAGCCATTTTACGCCGTACTGCACAAAATACCGCAAAAGATTATACAGTCAGTTTTGGCGATTACAGGTTTGACATGCATATGGGAAGATTAGAAAAACAGGGAGAAGTAATAAGCCTTACTAGCAGTGAGTTACAATTATTAGGGGCGCTTGCTGAGAAAGCATCAAAACCGGTAACACGTTCCGAACTCGCTGAAGCTATTGGTGTTGGCGATAATGAGCGCAATGTTGATGTTCAGATAACCCGTTTGCGTAAAAAAATTGAACCCGACAGCAGTAAGCCTATATATATACAGACACTGCGCGGCTCAGGTTATATATTATATGTGAATAGATAAGCACTATGGAATCAAAAGAAAATATAAACAACCACTGGTTAAAACGCTTTCTGCCAACGAGTTTGTTTGGCCGTGCTTTTCTTATTCTTATCTTACCGATGCTGCTGATGCAGACGGTTGCGATCTATGTATTTTACATCGAACATTGGGAAAATGTGGAACGCCACTTTTCAACTTCACTGGCAGCAGATGTTGGCTTCATTGTAACCGAAATGCAGAACGCAGATGATAAGCAAAAACACGACATTGAGAAACTTGCGCTGCAATACATGCAGATTGAAGTAACCAGGGAACCTAATGACTCGCAGATTGCCCATTTCCCAAGCACCACCGATGATTCTGAGTTCATGCAATTTGCCGCGCATCTTCGTGATACCATAGATGAACCGTTTATGGTTCGACATTCTCCGGGAGAAAGCAAAGTTATCCTGCGCATTAAGCTAAAAGACAGTGTCCTGCGCCTGAAATTTTCTATAAAACGCATAGCCAGTGTCAGTGCAGTCATATTCATATACTGGATGGTGGGTTCTGCCATATTATTTTTACTGATTGCCACAATGTTTCTGCGCAATCAGATCCGCCCCATACAAAAGCTTGCTGAAATCGCCGAGCGTTTTGGGCGGGGTCAGGATAGTGGAAACTTTCGTCCGCAAGGCGCGAGCGAAGTGCGGCAAGCTGGGCGATCTTTCATTGCTATGCGCGAAAGGCTTAAGCGCATGATCAGCGCTCGCACCGAAATGCTTGCCTCTATCTCACATGATCTGCGCACCCCCCTCACCCGTATGCGCCTTGCCCTCGCTATGTTGCCGGAGCAGAAATATGCCAAAACGCTCATCGCTGATGTACAGGATATGGAAAGCATGATTCAGGAATATCTTGATTTTGCACGCGGACGTAAAGGTGAAGAACCGAAGTTAATAAAGGTATCCGAACTCTTAGAAAAAATTGCCGGCAAATACACGCAACAAGGAAAAAACGTAAAAATAATAGAGAGCAGTGATAGTGTAATCACCTTATTTGATAATGCGATCCACCGTTGTCTTTATAACGTAATTGATAATGCATTGCGCTATGGCTCGGCTTGTGAATTATCTGCCAGAGAAGTAAGCGGGCATCTGGAAATTATTATTGATGACAATGGTCCTGGAATTCCGCTTGATAAGCGCGAACTCGCCATGCAACCCTTTAAGCGACTCGATGCCTCGCGCAATCTTGATGAAGGTGGAGCTGGCCTTGGACTTTCTATTGTGCAGGATATAGTGCTCAGACACGGCGGCGAAGTATTTCTAGAAGATGCCCCTATTGGCGGCCTTAGAGTGCGAATAAATCTGCCAAGATAATGATTTTATTCTAGACACATTAGCGCCTTAAGGGTAGCTTTCCCGCCAATAAAATTAAAATTATGCAGTGATATCATGGACGTTACACTAGTTACAGGCGCACGCGGATTGCTCGGTAAAGCAATTATGCAGTCACATATTGGCGAAATAACCTCAACAAAACTGATAGGTTTAAGCCGCAAACCCTCCAATGATGAAAATATAATAGAGTGCAAATACGATCAAAATTTTATTCAGAGCATTCAATCCAAGGGATGGAACGTAAAACACATCATTGCTGCTGCTGGTTTTCCTCCCGTGTATATGTCGTTCAAGCAGCCATGGAATGATAACACAAACAACTTTGCCCCTATTCTCTTTACACTGGAAATGGCACGAGCCTTCGGTGCAAGTATTATTTACACATCCAGCGTCGAGCTTTATGGTTCAGATCATAATGCATTGCGGCAGGAAAATTCATTACTTGCTCCGCGTAATTTCTACGGCCTTAATAAATATTTCTCCGAGCGTTATGTACAATTTTATGCCGATATATTCGGGGTAAAATACCTTATTTTAAGACCCAGTATTTTTATCGGCGAGAACATCAGTAAAAATATTATTTTTGAATTAAAGAAAGCCATCCATAAAACCAAAACCGTGGACATTTATTGCACATCAGATTCGGTTCTTAATTTCATTCATGTTGATGATGTGAGCAATGCTATCGAATTTCTTTTGCAGCAGAATAAATGGAATGAAATATTTAATATAGGCTCGGATGAGGATTTAAAAATTAGTGAATTAATCGATTGGGTGGAAAAGACAAATAAGGTCAAACTCAATATTCACCAATGCGACACTGAATTTCAGTTCAAAACGGCACCCAGTGGAAAGATCAACAAACTGGGATGGAAACCTGTAAAAACAATCCGCGAGAGGCTTGATTATTATTTTAAGCAGCCACAGGAATTTAGTTAGATATGAACGTAACCCTTGCCATACTTAACCGCAACGATGTCGAAGGCTGCCGCGTAGTTATCCCGCAGATTGACCGTTCACTTTTTAGCGAAATTTTTGTGGTTGATGGCAACAGCACCGACGGTTCGCAAGAATTCTTTGCCACACAGAATATTACATGTTTTAAAGATATCACTGGCGGACGTGGCGGTGCAATGCGTTTTGCCATTGCCAAAGCAAGTGGCACACATCTGATTTTTTTGAGCTCCGACGGCGAAGAAGATCCCAAAGACCTACCCAAAATAACTCAATGCTTTGCAGAAGATGCAGATATGGTGATTGCCTCAAGGCTTGCCAAAGGTGCCTATCACAAAGGCCAGGCACACTGGTATTACCTGCATCGCCTGTTATATCTGAAGCTGATAACTTTTCTAATCAATATATTATTTAAGGCCAATCTCACCGATTGCTGGAATGGCTACCGGGGGTTCAAGTTAGAGGCCGTGCGCGCAGTGCCAACTGACGCGCAAGATTTCATGATAGAAGCCCAGCAAACCATCCGCTTCTTAAAGGCTGGTTATAAAGTCGTTGAGTTTCCAACCCATGAAGGCGAGCGTGTAGCAGGTCAATCCAGCAATCCGGTGCTGAAGTCGGGGTTCCTACATTTTATTATGATTTTTCAGGAATGGCTGAAGAAGTAAGACTTATAAGCCCTATAATATAACATAATATTCCGGCTGCAAACGCAAGCAACCCCGGAATTGCCCACGCAATAACATCCAAATGTTGCATCACATCCGTCAAGTGATCGAGGCAAAAATAATTACCTGAAAACTCATAATATTTATCTACTCCCTTTTTAGCACATCCCGCAAACATCGCCATCTGCGCCCAGAACGTGATCACCAAAAAAACAATAGAGTATAATAAAAGCGCCGGTAAAATAATGCGCGCAGCGCGGTACGGATATATCCTCATAAACCCGTATGCAAAAGCCACAGAAAATGCTGGTGCAAGCACACTTAAATACCATCCTGCAGTACCACCATGTCCAAGTGATATCTCCAGAAACACGTGCATAATTAATCCGCCAATGAATGGAACAGAAAGCCATAACAGAAGCCAGATAGGGTCGGTAAATTTGTGCTTTATCGCAGCACGTATATATTCGAAAAATATCCAACCGGCCAACAGTAAAACCGGAATACGAAGCATATCGTTTATCCTGACCAGTGACCAAGTACCGCCCCATGACCAGGTGGCAATGATGGCAGCAATTCCGCGCATAAAAGCTAAAAGTGAGAAGTTTTCTTTTAGTCCCTCAAACCATTTTCCACCATGTAGTAGCGCCATATATTCATCGCCCCCCCCCGATGTGCTTCCCAACATGCGGCTTATATACCAGTATCCTGCCAGTAATATTACTGGAACGACAATTAAACCAACGCCATAAAGACGGTATATACTCAGTTCGCGATCATGCCTTCCTTGCCATAATCTGAATAGCAAAAAGAGCCCGAAACCAAAAGATATTGGCATAAAGAACCCTTTAGTAAGTAATCCGAGCCCTAGGCAGATGCCAATATAAAAAGGCAATTTTAAATTGCGTTCATTCTCAAGCCACCGCAATAATACACTCCAGAATATACCAATAATAAAAATACAAAGACTATCATTACCGAGGCGTGCAAACTCTAGGAAAAACATGGGTACAATGAGTGGATAAAACAAAAATCCGGAAAGCACACACTTACGCATCGGCTCGGTTTTGAAGTGCTTGAGGCTGCCGTTTAAAGCAATCACAAAGCCTGCCAAAGCCACAACCAGCGAAACTAACCGCAATACAAGAAATTGTGAAACAAATGGCAGTGAATCCATCATCTTCATGAGCGGGGCCATCATAAGATAATAAAGCGGTGGATGCATCGCCTCCCAATTGGGTTCAGCGCTTGGTGAGAACGCCTGACCGGTTGGTAACTCACGGTATTTATGAATATAGGCGGCAAACAAATCCGGCTTGGCAAAGAATTCGGGATACGTCATTCTGTCACTAAGTGTAAATGGCGGTTGTAAGGTAGAATATGGCACAGGGCCATGTTGGCGATAGTCGATTACATATTGGCTAAGGTAGCTTTTTCCTGAGATCGGGATGGTTCCGGTTTCAGCTATTTGTTTGATACTGGAGTAATGCGCAATTTCATCGAATCCTTCAAAGGGTGGCAAAATAAGAACATTGGCGACACTAATCAGTAAAATTGCAAGCGACAGTAAAATAATGGTATTAAAACGCATATAAGGAATTATAGTTATTGTGTAAAAGCTGTTAAATGCAAATATCATGAATAAGAAAGTAAACAATGAATT
>JABDCC010000045.1 GCA_013288335.1 Alphaproteobacteria bacterium | reverse complement strand
GCGGTGGTGGGTATTCGTACAAACGGTGCTTTGGTTATGCAACAACTCGCTACTTGGGATTTATTTGACAAAGCCAGTATCAGTATCACGAGCTTTAATCCCGAAATATACAAAAAAACCATGGGGTCTGGTCATCCGCCTGATATTTTTGAAATTGTCAAAGCTAGTAAAGGTAAAAATCTAAAAGTTAATATCGTGATATGCCCAGAAATTCTTGAAAATGATGGGCAAGATTTAATCAATACATTAAATATTCTTCGTGAAGCGGGTGTAACACGTATAAATCTTAGAGAACCCTATGGTCAGGAACATATAGGTAACAAATCTGTAAGTAAAATTATTGGAAAACCTGCAGGCGAACGCTTAGGCATGCCATACTACAATTATAAAGGCGTAGATATAATGTATTGGGATGTGCATTATGTGCATGTGGAAAGTGTTAATTTATATGCGGATGGACATATTAGTATCGACTACCCAGTTACTTTGGGACATAGCACAGTGTTAGGTGAAGTACACGATCAGGAGTTTTATAAAAAGAATTTTGGAGGGCACGGAAGACAATCCCCTCAATGGGTTGGCACAAAACAAGAAAAAAGACCGATGATGGGTAATAAAGAAGAAACTATTGTGCCAGCAATGGAATTTAAATTAGATGCATCAAGTAGTGATATTTACTTACCATTTGGTGATATGGCGCTCAAATTTGGTAAAAAGGGTGAAGAAGCAGAAAAAAAATTAGCCCCTTCAACTCCAGCCTCGGAAATTGCCAATACTTTGAATAAATTGCCTAGTGAAAATTCAGTTGAATTTATAGTATCAAAAGAGTCTAGACTTCCTGATGAGAAAGATTTGCGCGATATAGTAGATATCGCAAAAGATAAAGAAAAAAAGAATCAGAAAAAAAGCAAATAATTCATGGCTATAACAGATAAGAAAGCTTTTTTTGATAAAATGCAAAAGGGGTTTTATGCAATTGCGGTAGGTGATGCATTGGGCGCAGGTATTGAAGCAATGAATACCAAGCAAATTCGTGAGCAATTTGGCGATAGTGGAGTAACCCATTATATAGGAAATGATTGGGTAAAGGCTGGAGATGTAACAGATGATACTTCTACAACTGCATGCACAATATTAGCATTAGTACGAACCCTAAGTCATGATGCTCCTCACTCAGATTATTTCCAGAAAGCATTTCTTATCAATCTTCATCAGGCATTATTATCATGGGTGAAGAATCAGAAATTTCTGGAAAAAGATGGTAATGTCATTAAAGCAGAAACTTCCGGTAAATATATTGACCCTCTGATTACCTGGCCTAAAGATGTTGAAGATTTATTTACTACTCCGGGTATCGGTATATCAACTATTAAGACTTTAGACCGCGGCAAAATGGGAACCCTTGAAGATAGGCCGGAAACCGGCGGTGTAACCTACAAATATTCAAACGGCTGTGGCGGAATGATTCGCGTCATGCCTATAGCGGTATTATGCGCATATACCAATCTTGATCCTTACGAGTTAGGTATCCGCAGCGCTGCAGTTACACATGGTGATTGGCATGCAATCATGGGCACTGGCTTGTTATGTAAAATTATGTCTCACACTATTAAAAATAATAGTTCTGTAGAAGCAGCGGTTACGGAGACACTAAGCTGGACAAAAACGCACCTTAAAGAAGAAAAAGATGGAGAGAAGGCACAAGCACTGAATAATTTCATTGAAGCTATGGATATGGCATTGAAGCATGCAACACCTAGTCTTACGCCAGAAATGATCGATAACCTGAATGATGTGTATTTCAAGGCGATGTCCAAAGACACTGCGCGCTTTCAATCACAATCGGTTTTTCTGGATGCGTTACTGACCACCATTAGTGCTGAACGTGGCCAGTGTGACATGAAAAAGTCATTACAGATGGCAGTGAATCATTCTGGTGATAGCGATTCGGTGGGTACAATTTGTGGCGCCTTATTAGGCATCAAAGGGTATCAAAGCAAGGATATAGAGCCCCTATACCGGAAGATTAATATGAAATACAGAAATGCAATAAATGTGGTATTAGCAGATATGTCTCAAGAGCTGAATATTGGCAACGTCCGTAATATTAGATAGCATAAATTGCCCCATGCTTCGGTCATTCGTCGCTCAATTAACAATATGATTAATAATAATTTTTACCTTATATTGAACTAACTAAGTCATCCGTCATAAATATTTAATATTTGTTTTAATAATTTGTTAACACATTCAATATAATATGGCCTAAGGGTAAAAATTGGGAGGAGCTTAAGTTATGGCTGAGCCAAACGATAATTTTGAATTACGTACAAAGCAAGAAGTGGATCTTTTTGTCTTGGCGCTCGACTATAATAAAAGGCAGGCGCTTGGTGAGGCTCTCAGGTCTCTTGATGTAGGTTTTATATACGGTGCAGTCGGTATCTCCGGACCCGTAGCAGACGGCTACAAGAAAACCGCAAATCATATACACACGATGAATTTGCAAAGCCTTAGCAAAAAAGAATTAGATAGCGAACTTCTGAAATTATTTCCAAGTGGAGGATATTCAGAAGACATGCGTTATAATATTTCAGAGATATATAAGAAAATTACCGAAGCCTTGGCAAAAGGACAGTTCAAAGGTTTCAGAGAAAATACAAATAATAATCAAAGCCAAAACACAGAAAGTGTGCAGCAGCTTTCAACGGGAGTCATAGCCATGCCAGATTCAAATAAATCCTCGATTTCTAAAAGTACTTTAGCAATAGCAGATACTGTTTTCTCCTATAACACGAAAGGTGAGAATGATAATGGCCGCGGGCAAAGACCAACTTACAACAATCACGGTGTAACCAGTGAAATGTTAGACAGGCTGGCTAAGGGGGAATACAATAGCGATGATGTAAGCAGGGTACGTCAGATGATTGCTGAAACACAAGGTGAGCATAGAAATCTTGTGGTCTCTGCGTCAGGTGCAGATGTTGCTTTAAGCGAATTATGGAAAATTCAGCAAAAATATAAACCTGCGCCAGTTGCAGAAATAGTGCCGCCAAAAGCTAAACCCGTTTTTGTTGGTACCGTCACTGCTGATCAACTTAATTTTGATAATGCCACACCGGTAATATCAGGTGCGCAAAAATTTATCATTCCTATACCGCCATTAAAGGATGGTGGTGTGCCTTTAGTATATCCAGCGGGAGAAGAAAAAGCCGGACAAGCTATTGCCGATTGGGAAGGTAAACCGATTGGTGAACGTGGTGTGGTATTCAGAAATCATAAAGACAATGCTGTGCAGGCAGTTGCCGGTGATGGAACCGGAGTTATTATTATTAATAATGTTGACGATAAAATGGCAGGCACAATTCATAATCTATTAGTAATGAATAAGGCATTTCCGAATGAAGGAATGGATGCCAATAATATAACAAAGGCTCTTGAGGCTATTGCACTTCCCAAAGAAGAAGGCGGCTGGGTTGGTGTTGGTGATATGTATAATTCTACCGGTGAGTTTGTTAAAGCTAAGATGACTCACGTTAATCAAGATCAAGAGCGAAAATGGATGTATGGATTATTTAAACGTGATGATAAGGATATTTGTAAGGCTGTATATGTTGCCGGTCAGGGTGAATTCCAAGGGCCTGCTGCGACTCCTCAGAAATTTAAGAATGGTGCAGTTTTTGTTTATCAAACAAATGCAGCCCCGCCTATCCGCCTAATTGACCCCAAAGTTTTTGAAGAGACCTATTTAAACGCCGATGGACGCAAGATAACAATAGATAAGCTGGAAAAGCAGGGAAATAACGCCGGACAAAGTCCAGTTGTTAAAGCCCAAGAAGTTCAGTCATTTGGTGCAGATCACTTTCCAAGTTCTCAGGACTTACCAGGGGCAGCAGCTGGTAGGGTTCGCAGCACAGGCAGCCGTTCGGGTACGAGTGGCAAAAAGGAGCGGTAAACACTGCCGCTTAAGTAGATATGGGCTACTAAACTCTCAAGTCATCAAAGAATGATTTCGTTTTAGTGTTTATTGTCGATAAAAATGCTTAATCATTCATCAGCATGTGGGTTGGGTTTTTTGAGCAGAGGTTTTTTCCTTGCACGCGATTTTGATTTTTTGAGTTCCACCATTGAAGTGAAATAACCTTGAATTTTGTTCTCAGATTCGACTATCTCTTGTGTCCGTTTTTTCGGTACTGGAATAGGTTGTTTTGGAATAGTATCTACCTTGTTCAACCTATATTCAACGAAATATCCTCCCTCCCGTGAAGGTTTGATTTCCAGGACATATTTTTGAACAATCGATTCGCTGCTGGCGGGTTTTTTATCGGTAGGTACTTTATGGTAAATGATAATGTAAAGTTTGCCGGGGTTTGGAATAGTGACTGCCGGATATTCTTCATGTAATTGTCCGAGCACTTTGTTTGCTTCTTCGATAGTGTCGTAGACAATGCCCTTCTTTACAGCGCGCAGGACAGGGTGACCCCAATCCGGATGATGTTTCTTGGGTCGTTTCCGTTGGGGATGAAACTTCAGACCAACTTTTTGCTTCTCAGCAATAAGGCTGAATTTACCGTCAATTTTTTTGATTTTAATGGCAGCATAATTGCCAAGATAGCCAGATGCTTCCTCATCCTTGGTAATCTGATAGCCGCGGATCCACAGTTTTATAGTGGCCTTATCTGTCGGTTTTGGAAGACGCGTAGTAATGATAAAATTATCTTTGATAGCCTCAAGCCGCTCTACCGCATCTGCACGACTTACAAAGCGAAACATTTCGCTGATTACCGCCTGGATGGTCGGGTGAACTTCGGTGGCAAGTCGTTTTACTGTAAGGGATTTTCTCGAGTTTTCTGGGCTAGTGATCTCCTGCGTTCCACCAATTCCTGTTGTAGAAATTTCCTCTTGTATTGACTTTTCTCTTTGCTTGATTGAATAGACCCCATTCCATTTAATACCGTTATATTCTGCATTAAGTTTGACGGAATCCGCTACCTTGATCGTGTCATCATTTACAAACAGCCCATAGCAGGCATTCGTTCTAATAAGCTGGACGCGGTCTTCACCCCACAATCTTGGTGCAAAGCCAACCAACCGATGAATTAAATTATGTTCTGCAAAAGATTCTTCTTGGGTAAGGTCAATCGCCCCCAATGTTGGAATATCGGTTTCATAATAACGTGTACTCATAAA
>JABDCC010000044.1 GCA_013288335.1 Alphaproteobacteria bacterium | reverse complement strand
CTGTTCAGATATATCAGGAAAAAGGCCCTTTATTAGGTCAAAAAGCTGCAGATGAACTATTTAAATATTATAAAAACGTAGCCGAAATTCATGCCGCCATGGACGCAGCACAAAAAGAGAAGAGCCAATCCCCCCGCCGATGAAACCATCCTTGGAAAGATAGGTAGTGCTTTTGAAGGTGACGAAACTTCACTTATTGCCAAATCGACTTTGCTCGGTAGCTTATTAAGCGGTATTGGGCTTGGTAAACTTGGGGGTCTTCTAACCAAACTTTCCACTATGGAAACAACGATGGTAAGTCTCACAGGTAAACCGCGAATTTTCGATGCTGTACATAAAATGATTATGAGCACCGATGCCGAACTTAAAAAACATGTAAATCTGACTCCTGACGGAATGAAAAATACGTTAAATAAGGCTTTAGACACAATTAAAGATACTACCGCAAATATTACCAATTCCGATGCCATGCAGGGAATTCTTGGAAAAGGTGGAGAATTACTCGATAGAGTTCCGGATCATATTAAAGAGCCTTTAAAGAAATTTAGAACACAATTGACGACTAGGCCATCTGCTCAAAGCGATGGCACTTCACCGGCCGTTACTCCTGTAGTTAAAGAGAAAGCACCTCCTCACCTCTAATTCTTCTTCAGCTTCTTCCAGCGCGCGGCGTTCTCAGTCGTCATGCTCACGCTTATGTGGAACATTCCCTTTTTCTCCGTTTGTGAAAGCACGGTACCGTGGCGGTAAAGCCAGGCAAGTTTCTCGCCGTCTTC
This sequence comes from Alphaproteobacteria bacterium, assembly GCA_013288335.1. Lineage (GTDB taxonomy): Bacteria > Pseudomonadota > Alphaproteobacteria > Rickettsiales > JABCZZ01 > JABCZZ01. The sequence continues at coordinate 4,480 of JABDCC010000044.1, read as the reverse complement.
TACAGGGAGTTTCAAATTGAATTTCGTCATATAAAACTCGCCGAATTTTTTGTCTAATATGGCAAGCAGCTTATCTACCCCCTCGCCGGTTAGCGCCGAGACTCCAATTCCGCCCACTTCTCGGTTATCTTCCGGCAACTGGTCGATCTTATTCCAAACTTCCATCATTTTAACATCCAAAGTTTCTTCGTCGAGCAAGCCACCTAACACTGTTAGCACATCTTCTTTTTGCGCACTGCTATCGGGATGTGAAATATCGCGCACATGCAGCAGTAAATCAGCCTCCTGCACTTCCTCCAGCGTTGCACGAAACGCGGCCACCAACTCATGTGGAAGGTCTGAGATAAACCCTACAGTATCAGAGAGCATAATATTTAGGCCTGAGGGAAGTTTGCGGATACGGAGCGTGGGGTCGAGCGTTGCAAATAGCTTATCCATGGAAAGCACCTGCGCGCCAGTCAGCCGGTTAAACAATGTGGATTTTCCGGCATTGGTATAACCCACGAGCGCCACGAGCGGATACGGCACATCGCGCCGTGTTTTGCGGTGGAGTTCGCGTGTGCGGGTTACATTCTCCAGCTCACGCTTGATGCGCGCAATGCGGTCGCGAATGAGGCGACGGTCAATTTCAATCTGCGATTCACCCGGGCCACCCAAAAAGCCGAAGCCACCGCGCTGGCGTTCCAAATGCGTCCATGAACGCACTAACCGGCTTTTCTGGTATTCTAGCGCCGCAAGTTCTACTTGTAATTTGCCTTCATGGGTGCGTGCGCGTGCACCAAAAATTTCCAGAATAAGCGCTGTACGATCAATAACTTTGCATTCCCATGTTTTCTCTAAATTGCGCTGCTGCACTGGGCTAAGCGAAGAATCCGCCACCACTAACCCAACTTCTTTTTCTTTTATAATAAGCGCCAATTCATCAGCCTTACCCTGCCCTATATACGTCGCCGGGCGATATACCGAAAGCGGCACCAGCACCGAATCCACCACCTCCAATGAAATCGCGTGAGTCAAGCGCACCGCCTCAGCAAGCCGCGCTTCTGGTGTGCGGTTATGCGTATTGTCGCGTTTGAGATAGGGATGAATGACGAGAGTCTTCATTAGGAAGAAGAAACAAGTGTTTTAATAGCAAGCAAATCTTGCCAAGTAGCCTTTTTGTGACTCGGCTGCCGCAATAAATACGAGGGATGATATATCACCGCCGTATTATATTCTTTATCCATATAGGGCGTTCGGTAAGTATAGCTTTTCCCACGCAGCCGCGTAATGCCTGTCTCGGTTCCGAGCATTGCTTTCGCCGCTACACCGCCCACTAATACCAGCAATTCCGGGTTAATAAGCGCGATATGTTTTTCCACAAACGGCTTGCATATGGCGAGTTCATCGTTAGTCGGCGCACGATTGCCAGGAGGCCGCCAGAACAAAGTATTGGTGATATAAAAACGCTCACGATCATAGCCGATTGCGGCAAACATTTTGTCGAGTAATTGCCCGCTTACGCCGCAAAACGGAATGCCTTTAATATCTTCATCCGCTCCGGGCGCTTCACCGATTAACATCAACTTTGCCTGGGGGTTGCCATCGGCAAATACCGTGTTGGTTGCGGTACGTTTAATCGCGCAGCCTTCAAATTCACGCACAGCTTTTTCCAAATCAGCGAGCGTAACGGCTTCGTCGGCAAGCCTGCGAGCTTCCGCAATGCTTGCGGCCAGAGAGGAAAGGATACCTGAAGCGGGCACAGCGGCAGCAGGTGCGCGGGCAGCAGGACGTGGTTTCACTGGTTCAGGGGCGGAAGCAACAATCTCAGGAACTGTTTTGGCTGGTTCCGCCGCCTCAAAATAATTGCGTGGCTCATCGTCAAGTGCCTCATCAACACCGGCATTTATGTACCATTCTAAAATTTCTGCTGCGTTTTGCATATACTCAATATAAGTATATAGGATAAGAAAGCAAAGGGGTTATATGACCGCACGCGAGACTATGGACTTCGATGTAGTGATTGTCGGCGCAGGCCCGGCAGGGCTTTCCGCTGCCATAAAACTGCGCCAGCTCGCTGTTGTAAATGGCCAGGATCTCTCCGTTTGCGTGCTGGAAAAAGGTGCGGAAGTCGGCGCGCATATTCTCTCTGGCGCTGTTTTGGAACCACGCGCGTTGAATGAATTATTGCCCGATTGGAAAACCCGCAATTCACCGATTACGGTTGCTGCCAAAAAAGATGAATTCCGCCTGTTGTTTAAAAACTGGTCGCTGCGCCTACCCACCCCGCCACAGATGCATAATCAGGGAAATTATATTGTGAGCCTGGGGAATGTCTGCAAATGGCTGGCTAAAGAGGCGGAGGCTTTGGGAGTACAGATTTTTACTGGCTTTCCGGCTGCCGATATGATCATCGAAAATGGCGAACTGAGAGGTGTTATCACCGGCGATTTTGGTATCGCCAAAGACGGAAGCCACAAACCTTCCTTCCAAGCAGGCATGGAAATACGCGCCAAAGTTACGTTGCTTGCCGAAGGCTGTCGTGGCTCGCTTTCGGAACGCATCATGAAGCAATTTAACTTACGCGCGAAAAGCGACCCGCAAACTTACGGCATTGGCATAAAAGAATTATGGGAAATTGCACCGGAAAAACATAAACTAGGTAGCATCACCCATACGGTTGGCTGGCCAATGAAAAGCGATACGTATGGCGGCGCGTTTATGTATCACACCGAAAATAATCAGATCTCTATTGGCTTTGTAATCGGACTTGATTACCAGAATCCGTATCTCGATCCATTCCGGGAATTTCAGCGTTTTAAAACTCACCCTTCCGTTGCTAAACTCCTCGAAGGCGGCAAACGTATTTGCTACGGCGCACGCGCGCTCAATGAAGGCGGATATCAATCGATCCCTAAACTCACTTTTCCCGGCGGCGCGATTATTGGTTGCAGCGCCGGATTTATGAACGTGCCAAAAGTAAAAGGCACACACACCGCTATGAAGTCGGCAATGTGCGCTGCCAAAGCAACGTTTGAGCATATTATGAAGGACAGCCCGCTAGATCATTACGAATCCGCGCTGAAACAATCCTGGGTTTACGAGGAGCTTTATAAATCGCGTAACATCCGCGCCTATTTCCATAAAGGGTTGCTCGCCGGACTTATTGGTTCCGCGCTCGATACGTTTATTTTCCGGGGACGCGCACCATGGACATTGCACCACAAGCCTGATTATAAATCCATGAAACCCGCCTCCGAATGCACGCCGATAGATTATCCAAAACCCGACGGGAAAATCACGTTTGATCGCATGTCGTCGGTGTATATTTCCAATACTGTTCATGAAGAAAATCAACCCGCGCATTTGCATCTAAAAGATGCGGCACTTCCTGTTCAGTTTACCCTGCCCGTTTACGCAGAACCCGCGCAGCGTTACTGTCCGGCGGGTGTATATGAAATCATTGTAGAGGCAAATGCGCCACGCTTTGCCATCCACGCACCCAATTGCGTGCATTGCAAAACCTGCGATATTAAAGAGCCTTCGCAGAACATTATATGGACCACTCCTGAAGGCGGCGGCGGACCGGGATATTCGGGAATGTGATGCAGCATAAAAACCTATTAGAAAGAAAAGCCCATTTAAAGGGACTGAGTTACGTCATGTTCGCCATACTCATCTGGTCGGGCTGGGTGGTGGTAAGCCGCTTCGGCATCAAAGGCACGCTATCGGCCTATGATATCACCGCGATTCGCTTTACCACTTCGGGAATAATATTGCTGCCTGTCGTGATAAAAAAAGGCCTGCGAATCGGGCCGTGGGGTGTAAAAAGTAGCCTTATACTTTCGCTGCTCATGGGCGCGCTTTATACCAATATTGCCATTTTCGGCATGAAATTCGCGCCCGTTTCGCATGTGAGTACCGTGATTAACGGCGTTTTGTTAGCGGTTACTACTATTGTTGGCATGCATGGATTACGCGAACATATTCCGGTAAGCCGCATGGTGGGAATGGCATGCAGCTTAAGTGGTATTGCCTGCATGTTACTTGCACATAGCTCCTCTGGCTCCGAGCAGTGGATTGGACATCTTTGTTTTGCTATTGCTGGTGTGATGTGGGCAAGCTACGCGCTTCTGGTGCGCGCATGGAAACTGGATGCGCTGCATACCGCTGCTATCGTCTGCGTCTTTTCGCTGTTCACCTATATGCCGTTTTATTTTGCATTTGCCACCAGTCATATTGGAATTTCCAACTGGCATGAAGTGGTATTTCAGGCGATGTATCAGGGTGTGCTCACTGGCATCGTTGCGCTCATCGCGTTTAACTTGGGCCTTAAAATTATTGGCGCGGCACATGCCGGATCGCTGATTCCTCTGGTGCCTGCGATTTCGACCTTGATGGCGATTCCGATATTAGATGAAATGCCAACGCTCACGGAATGGCTGGGGGTCGGTGCAATTACGATTGGAGCGTTTATTTCATCAGGACTGATAAATTTTTC
>JABDCC010000043.1 GCA_013288335.1 Alphaproteobacteria bacterium | reverse complement strand
TCCCAAATATTCTGGTCAATGGCGCCGGTGGTATTGCTGTCGGTATGGCAACGAACATTCCGCCGCATAACCTCGGTGAAGTAATCGACGCTTCCTGCTTATATATAGATAATAATGACGTCACTATCGACGAGATGCTGCAAGTGTGCCCGGGCCCAGACTTTCCGACCGCTGGTATCATCCTTGGTCGCTCCGGCTGCTATAACGCAGCACACACAGGTCGCGGCTCTGTAGTTATGCGCGGCAGAACCGAGATTGAAGATTTAAAAGGCGGCAAATCTGCAATCATTATTACCGAAGTTCCTTACCAGGTGAACAAAGCGCGCATGGAGGAACGCATTGCCGAACTCGTCAAAGAAAAACGTATTGAAGGCATTTCCGACTTACGCGATGAATCCGACAAGCAAGGCGTGCGCGTTGTCGTAGAAGTAAAAAAAGATGCCGTAGCAGAAGTGGTGCTCAACCAGCTTTATAGCTATACCCCGCTTCAGACCTCTTTCGGTGTGAACATGCTTGCGATCGATCAAGGTCGCCCAAAACTAATGAATCTCAAAGAGATCATTGCGTGCTTTATTGCATTCCGTGAAGAAGTGATCACGCGCCGCACGATGTTCCTGCTTACCAAAGCCCGCGACCGCGCCCATGTGTTAATCGGTCTTGCGATTGCAGTGGCGAACATTGACGAAGTGATCAAAGTCGTGCGCGCGAGTGCCGATCCAGTGATTGCGAAAGCTGAACTGATGTCACGTGACTGGCAAGCTGCCGACGTTGGCGCGTTGCTTGAGTTAGTGGATGACGCCGGAAATAAAATCGTAAACGGAAAAATAAAATTCACCGAAGCACAAGCTAAAGCAATCCTCGAATTACGCCTGCAACGCTTGACTGGTTTGGAGCGTGGCAAAATTGACGAAGAATTAAAAACACTCGCCGCTGAAATCAGTGAAGGCCTTTCCATTCTTGGCAACCGTGAAAAACTCATGGGAATTTTGCGCAGTGAACTCGTGGCAGTAAAAGAAGAATTTGCCGTACCGCGTCGCTCTATTATAGAAGAGTCCGATTCCGACATAGATATAGAGTCACTCATCCAGAAAGAGGACATGGTGGTCACCGTGACGCTTGGTGGTTACATTAAACGCGTGCCGCTTTCTGCTTACCGCGCGCAGCGCCGTGGTGGTAAAGGCAAACAAGCAATGTCCGTGCGTGATGAAGATATTACTACCGAAGTGTTCGTCACCAACACTCACGCTCCGGTGTTGTTCTTCTCTAATCACGGCAAGGTATATAAACTCAAAGTGTACCGCCTGCCACAAGGCAATGCGCAAGCTCGCGGCAAAGCTCTGGTAAATATTTTCCCGCTGGCCGAAGGCGAAACGATTACGAATTTTATGCCACTGCCAGAGGACGAAAATAAATGGGACAACATGCATATCATGTTTGCTACCCAATCCGGTAATGTGCGCCGTAACGATCTTTCCGATTTCCATGACATACGCGCCAACGGAAAAATCGCGATGAAACTCGACGAAGGCGACAAGCTCATCGGTGTGATGACTTGCAGCGACACTGATCAGGTTCTGCTTGCTGCAAAATCTGGAAAATGCGTACGCTTTGCAATGGACGCGGTGCGCGTATTCAAGAGCCGCACCTCTGACGGTGTTCGCGGTATCAGGCTTGCTGAAGGCGACACTCTTATCTCTATGTCTATATTAAAAGGAGTGGAATCCACCACTGAAGAGCGCCAGGCTTACCTCAAAATGGCAACGCAACGTCGCCGCGTAAGCGGAGAAGAAGTAGCTTCCGAAGTAGCAGCGACCGATGATGAAGAAACCAATGTAGCAGCCATCACTATTTCTGAAGCACGTTTTGCTGAACTTGCAGCCGCTGAACAATTTATTCTTACTATTACCGAAAACGGTTTTGGAAAACGCAGTTCCGCATATGAATACCGCGTAACCAATCGCGGTGGCTCCGGTATTGTAAATATTATTACCTCAGCCCGTAACGGCGCAGTGATTGCAAGCTTCCCGATCGAAGAAACCGATCAGATAATGCTCATGACTGATAAAGCCAAAATGATCCGCACACCTATCCGCGATGTGCGTATTGCGGGCCGCAATACTCAGGGCGTTACTATTCTTAAAACTGCCGAAGGAGAAAAAGTAGTCTCCGCCGCAGCAGTGAAAGATGATGGTAGCGTTGAAGGAATGGACACAACAGATGAGTTACCAGTTGATGATTTTGCTGCAGAGCAAAACACCGACGATACGTCATCTGCGGAATAATTTTTCTTCCTAAAGCAGCAATTCTCAGGCGCACCAATAAAAGTTCTTGACTTTTTTTTATGTGATGCAGGAAGCATTTTTTGCAAAATACACCCTATAAAGGGCATAAAACCTCATCTTTTTATGTAAAAAAGTGAAAATATTTGTTTACAAGCCAGAAAAAGAGTGCTTGATTCGACCTGTAACGCCAGCAAGACGGTTATCTTCAAGGTAATTATTGAGCTGACGTAACAAATTAAAACAACAATCCAACTTAACGGAGTTTAGCCATGAACAAGAACGAACTTATCGCCGCAATCGCAGAAGCCGCCGACCTTACAAAAGCAAAAGCAGCAGAAGCTCTCGATGCTTTTACTCATATCGTTTCAAAATCACTCGCTTCAGGTGAAGAAATCCGCCTCGTAGGTTTTGGTACTTTCACTGTTGCAAACCGCAAAGCAACTGAAGGCCGCAACCCACGTACCGGTGCGACCATCAAAATCGCAGCTTCAAAACAGCCAAAATTCCGTGCTGGCAAACAGTTGAAAGAAACTGTTAACAAGTCATCAAAGAAAAAAGCTGCTTAATAGCACTTTTGTCTTTACGAAATTCACAGCGCATCGGTTATCCGGTGCGCTGTTTATTTTTTAGTTGCAAGTAATCAGGAAAAATTTATACATCTTGGTTCCCAACCTAATGGGTGATTAGCTCAGTTGGTAGAGCGCCTCGTTTACACCGAGGTGGTCGGCGGTTCGAGTCCGTCATCACCCACCACCCTACGCCCTGCGGGCTTCGGGTGGCGCAGCCATCCGGAAACGCATCTTGGGCGTGGGAGTGTCCTCCGAAGCTTCAGCGCAGGAAGACTTTAGCCACTTAACCTGGCCGCTTCTCCAGATAATTATCCTGCCATATTTTCTTGTAAGCCTGCGGGCTTATGTTACCACCAGAGAGAATAATCAGCACCGTCTTCGGAGTTTTCTCCGTTTTTAGCCACTCGGCGGCGGCCGCCATCGCAGCGGCAGAAGTGGGCTCCACCGCAGTTTTTAGCAAATGAATCAGCCACTGTGTCCAATAGAGCATGGTCTCTTCTTCTATCTCGTAGATTCCCGCTATTTTCTTTAAATATTCAAAAGTACGCTCAGAAACACTCAGCGCCGTTGCACCATCAGCAATCGTATCGGGTGTTACTGCAAGTTTAATTATCTTTCCAGCACGTAACGATTGCGCTGCATCATTGCCTTTCAACGGTTCTGCACCATACACCGGAATGGAAGGTTTCAAGGCTTGCACCGCGAGATAAGTTCCTGAAAGCAACCCACCGCCGCCACATGCTGCAAACACCGCATCAATGTTTTCATTATCCTGCAATGCTTCGTAACAGGCCGTGCCCTGCCCCGCTATTACTTCATCGCGATCGTAAGGTGGTATCATGTGAGCACCTTTTTCCGTCATACTCTGCGCAAGCGCTTCAGCTTCTTGGCGTGTTGGCGTAAGAATAATATTTGCACCATAACTGCGCGTTGCCTGCATTTTGATGGCCGAGGTAAACTCAGGCATGATAATCGTTGCTTTTATGCCAAGCAATTTGGCGGCATAGGCAACCGCCTGCGCGTGATTACCGGAGCTGAAAGCCACGACTTCCTTTGGAAGTTTGCCCTGCTCCTGCAGTGAAAGCAATGTGTTGAGTGCACCACGGATTTTAAACGCACCAATTTTCTGCAGCCCTTCCGCCTTGAATAATATACGGTGCCCCAGCCATTCATTAAGCAGCGAAGACTCCAGCAAAGGCGTATGATGGATATAAGGCTTTATCCGTGCGTAGGCTTTGGCGATAACTTCCGGTGACAACATATTGGGCATGGATTTATTCTCCCTGAGGTCTATGATAGTTCTCACAATAACCATTTGGGGAAATTTATGCAAATTCCGGTTAAGCAATTAAAACCCTTAAATTCTGTTCAGCTTTCACCCGATGAGAGCAAAATACTGAAATGGTTCAGAAGTGTGAAATGGGAAGAGAATAAAGGTGTGCGAGAAACCACTTATAAAGCAAAAGTCCCTGAATTCTTTAATGGGGTACGGCTATATCGCATGCAAGCTGGCGGTAGTGGCGCAGGCTCGCAAGGAGCATTAGAGCTTTTTATCAAGAAGCTGGAATATCAAAGCGTACTTACCAAGCAAGAGCTTTACCCAGTGACAACGGAGGGAACGGCAAGATATCTATCGCTTAGGAAGGCCGACCTGGATAATCTCGGAGTAGGTCAAGACGAAGAGGACGAATTATAGTAATTTACCATATCCTTACGTTTTCAAGTATTTAGCCCATAGGAATATTATTTCTCCACTGTTAGTTTTTGGCGAACTGAAACCGCCTTATTGGAGGATATATGAAAATCAAATCTACACTTGCCTGCCTATCATTACTATCGATAGTCGCCGCCTGCGCACCATCTGGGTATTATGATTCCAATGGGCAATACCGGTCTTACGGCGCAAGCGATACTTATAGAAATAATCATCCCATGGCTGGCACGGCCGCCGAATCTGAGTATGATGAAGAACACTATCCTGCAACTAATACTACGGTTATCTATACACGCCCAGGCTATTATGATCGCAATGGCTATTATATTGCCCGTGATAGCGGCCCACACCTCTCTAATGACCTCTTGCCACCTCACGGTATGTGCCGTGTATGGTGTACTGATCGCCCAACCAGCGAAGAGCCTCCGGTTGAATCATGTGTTGGTATCCAGAACAGAGTTCCGGTTGGCGCTTACGTGATTTATGGTGGCTAAGGCAGTATTCTGAAGTAGCGAAACAGTAAAAAGAAGAATAGCAGTTTTATGATACTTACTATCCTCACGGCAAATTTTGCCGTGAGGGTTACTATTATAAAAGATAAAGCCCAACTAAAAACCACGTCGGATGGGAAATGCACTCCGAGTGCAATGCGGGAAAATCCAATCCATAGTAAAATTAAAACACCTGCAATCCGCCAAGGTTTATTAAGCACCGGCCAAAGCCCCACAAGCATCAGCATAGAAAAAGCCGCGTGACCGCTCGGGAAGCTTGTCATGGGGTTTTCATTGAACTTCACCTTATCCATTATATGTACTGTACCTTCTGGCAGCATCACAAACGGGCGTGGCATATGTAAGAAGGCTTTTAGCCCATGTACCCAACCAAGATATATTATATACGATAATATCAGAAATAT
>JABDCC010000042.1 GCA_013288335.1 Alphaproteobacteria bacterium | reverse complement strand
CAGTTATCCGACACTATGGAAAACCGCAATTTCATTGGTGAATGGCTGAAGGTAATGGTGACAATAAACGATGAGCCATTTACCGCAGAAGATATGGGCAAAATTTCGGAAGCAGTGATCGGGAATTATAAACTCGCAAAAGCAGACAGAACCTTGCGTAACATTGCTCCGTTCCTTGGTATGGATGGTCCTGGTACTATAGCGAGCCGCTTCAAGATGTGGCATAGCGATGGGCAATATGCAAAATTATTTGATAATCCAGTAGACACGCTTGATTTGAGTAACGACTCTGTGTTTGGATTTGAAATGGGTCAGGTGCTGAATAATAAAGCAACCCTTGCGCCCGTATTGTTATATTTATTTCACAAAATAAACATGTCGCTTGATGGCACGCCCACCATCATCGTGCTTGATGAGGCATGGTCGCTTATTGATAACAAAATTTTTGCCGGAAAAATAAAAGACTGGCTGAAAACACTTCGTAAATTAAATGCCATGGTGATTTTTGCTACCCAAAGCGTGGAAGATGCCACTAACAGCTCCATCAGTGATACGCTTGTACAGCAAACCGCTACTCAGATATTTCTGCCAAACCCGAAAGCTACGGCGGTGTATCGTAAAGCATTCATGCTTTCTGAGCGAGAATTTAATCTTCTTAAAACCACCGATCCCGGTTCACGTTTTTTCTTAGTAAAGCAGGGAAAAGACGTGGTTGTAGCACGTATAGATCTTTCGGGAATGGAAGATGTCATTGCTGTGCTTTCGGGCCGCGCTGAGACGGTGGGTATACTAGATCAGGTCATCAAAGAGTATGGCGAAGATCCGGAAATATGGCTGCCAATATTTCAAGAAAGGGTAAAAAAGAATGAGTAGATTACTCATATTTTTTATCCTGCTTCATATATCGCCACTTCTGTTTGTGGAAGATGCCCGCGCTGACTACCAAGGAGACCCCACTGTACAAGCCGCCTTTGATTACTGCAAGACCCTCCGGGCGCCAGCTGATTCCGGCTATGTCGCGCCGATGGTTAATTGTTTTACTAATCCCCCCCCATCAGGGCAACAGACTTCGACAACAACGGGTATAATTCCTGCAGCTACCATCGTCATGATGAATAAAATAAAAGCTTTTTATCTGCCGATGATACAGCTTGCCGCAACCTGCCTAGTGGCATTTTTTGGCTATAACCTCATGATGGGAAATATCCAGCAATTAAAGGGCGACACGTTTACGATGATCTTTAAGATTGCCGGTGTGTTTTATTTCGTCGATCAGGCGCCTAATCTCTATAGTAGTTTTATCGGTGCTATGTCTTACTTAAGCGACACTATTTCCACAGCAGCGGTAGCCCAGCTAAAAAATGGTAGTAGTGGTCCACCAGGTTGCATTGCATCCGTCACGGGATCAAATGCTTTATGGATGGAGTTTGACTGCATTTTTGAAGACATACTGGAATATGGCGGCGTTGGCATCATTGCCTTTGTATTGATTATTCTTTTTACCTGGGGCAGTGGGATTCTTATTTTTATTGGTTTTTTGTATCTGATTGTTGCCCTGTTTTTTGGCGTCGCCAAATTCGTTCAGATATATCTCATGGCTGTGATGTCACTCTCTTTCATGTTTATTATGGGATATCTTTTTGTGCCCTGCCTATTATTTAAACACACGTTTAAGTATTTCCAGACATGGCTCGCCATGTGCATAGCCTACGTTCTGACGCCAGTCATTATGTTTGGGTATATGGGAATGATGTTGGTTGCACTTAATTATGCTATTTTTTACAACGACCAAGGAACCTCGGTATGGCAGGAGGCGTTTGGTGCTTCAAACAGAGACCAAAATGCGGCAGCCAACGTAATTACTGCAAGTAAAGCTACTCAACCTACAAAACACACGATAGCTTATGGTGGTTTTGATTCTCCTTTTGGTTCTACGTATGATGCCGATTTAGGCGAAAGTGGTACGATGACAGACAAAGGAATAAAAGCGAGCGATTTTGAAGCTCAACATAAAGATGCTACGATGCAGCTTGGCATTTCATCAGATGACCCCAATACAGATACAATAGCCCAGAATGCTGGTAAATCATCATTCGGTCAGTATCTCACTGATCTGTTCACCGCTATTTCTGTGGCATGCCTTCTTGCTTATGTCATGTATAGTTTGCTGAGTTATATTCCCGATTTAGCCAGTGATCTTGTGTCGCAAGGAACAAGTGCTGGGCGTATTGTGAAGGCTGAAGTATTCGGGCATGCTGCCACCGTATTCGCACTTGATATGATCATAGAAGCGGCAAAAGCAGTTGCTACCGGCGGTGGATCATTAGCCGAAACTGCTGCTGAAAAAGCCGCAGAAAAAGCTGCGGAAAAAGCTACTGAGAAAGCCATAGAAACAGCCACAGGATCTGATGATAAGGATAAAGAAGCGTGATGAATGTAATCACTATATCCAGAACATTTCTTCCAAGAATATCTCTTGTTCTGGCTGTTGTACTTTTGATCGGATTTTTAGAGCCTGTTCACGCTGCTGCGCCTCAGACACTTCCGCCCCCTCACTCTTTGTGTAATGATGCAACCAACGCAGGTGTAAAGGGATTTACGGTTGCGGTAATTTATTGCGTGAAGGCAAGTCTTAGTGAGGCCTTAACGGGTGTATCGCGAACGGGAGGAGCGGCACCGGCTCCAACACCTGCGGGTGGCTACATAGGTCAGGTAGTAAAATTTTTAGCTGGATATAAATGGGCGGCTATTACCCTGGCATTTGCGTTATATGGTGTAAAGCTTTCTACTGTGAGTGTTGAGGAATTATTGAAAGAAAGCGCATCATTATTATTTCGCATGGCAATAGTATTATGGCTTGTCGATAATATGGCGACCTATTACGGAGCCGCCACCGATGCTGCAGGCGAGTTGGTAACATGGGTTTCCGCCGGATTTGCACAAGTTACTCAATCATGCACCCCTGACACCATACCATCTGGTGCCAATGCAGCTGAATACACCGTGTGGCAGGAGTATGATTGTATGTTTGGTTCCCTTATGGGGGCAGCGTTTTCTGGTGCGAGCATCACGCTCACCATCGTAGTTATTATCGCTGCGGCAGTATTTTCAGGTGGTCTTGGTGTGATAGTAGTTATGCTGGCTATTACGGCATTCATTATGGTGTTAATAACCCTTGCGCGTTCTATTTATGTGCTGCTTCTTTCGTATTTTGTTTTAGCACTTCTTTTTGTAATCGGGCCGCTTATAGTTCCTATTCTGGTATTCGATAATAAATTCTTACGTGAAATTTTCTGGAAATGGGTAGGCTTGATTATGTCGACCATTTTTCAGCCGATGTTTATCATTGGGTTTTTATCTTTTTCTGTAATGGTTATGGATACCTTCGTTGAAGGGGTTGTAAGAACTGATGGTACATCTAATGGGCCCATAAGCTGTCAGTTTGCTACATTTTCAGGCACGAAACAAACGTCGCAAGGCAGTGGCATTTGTTCTTTTAAACAATTACTCACCAACCAGCAGAATCCCGGTAATCCAACTCAATCTGATATTGAAAGAAAGCAACAAGCAAATACAACCGATACGTGGACATTGAATGGTGATCCGCAGGCGCAGGGCTTTGGGGCTTGGTTAAAACGCAAATTTTTGCAAGGCACTAGTAAAGTGCTTCAGTGGATTGGAGGGCTTGTTGGAATACATCTCCCCAGCTTTACTCAGCTTTATCAGTTTCCGATAAATCAGCTTTTTGTTACGTTGGTTGCTTTCATGATAGTCATTTTTGTTTTAAAAGATTTACTGGATGTGGTTCCACATATAGCGCGCGCCATTACTATTTCAGTGGGAATAGGATTGATAGAGCAGGCGCAAATACCTTTTGAAGGAGTGATTGCAAGCGCAGTCAAAGGCGGTGGAGATGCCATGCAGCAATCCATGAAAAAATCAACTTCGGAAGAAGGTGGAATTATGGGGCGTGCTAAGGCTATACCAAGAGCGGCATTAAAAGGAATGCAAGGTGCAGCAAGTAAGGCCGGAAGATATATGAAAGATAATTATTAGAATGAAAATAAATACAATAACAGGAATGATATTATGAAAATTCTAACTAAATTATTATCTCTTAGTGTATGTTTGATAATGAGCGCGGTTTTTATTTTTACAGTAAATCCAGCATACGCTCAGACCAGCAACCCATTTACACCTAGTAATCAAAATAATCCTTTTACCCCTGGAGGAAGTACTAATAATAGCCCGAGTAATATACCATATGCTCCAGGGTATGGACCTAATGGAGCTATCCCCAATACTACCACTCCAACTACCACTCCAACTACCACTCCAACTACCACACCAACTACTACTCCGAATACAACTACTCCCAATCCAGGATATAATGCTTCAAATAACGTGTGTGTCAGTGAGTCGGAGCCTAATCTTTCCACTCAGGCTAAAAGCACTACTACCGGTCCTGGTAGTGACATAATTACGGCTATATTTTCTACCATCAATGCGATTATGGGCAATATCGCCCAGACGTTTTATACCAAGGTTGTGGGTAATTCATCATTTACGACAGCGGTCAGTGCAGCAGTATTGCTCTATATCACGGTCTACGGCATCATGATCATGTTCAATATAGCCTCGTATCGAACCGGTGAAATAGCAAATCGCTTGATAAAGATTGCCATTGTCTGGGGAATGATGGGCAGTGGTACTGCAGGCTGGGAATTTTTTAGCACATGGGTAGGACACCCTTTCCTCGGTGGTATGAATGATCTGATTGCGCAATTTTCTAACGTCAGCGGGGACAATCCGCCTACAACCTGCAATCCGGCAACTGATTCGACTTGTAATCCTTATAATCTAAGCCCGATCAGCCTGGCTATGTTAATGGGTTCTATGACATTAATATTTTCAGCAAAATTTGCCATTGGGTTAATGGCAATATTTTTTAGCGGCTATTTTGGCTGGTTCTACACCTTATTACTCATATGGGTAGTAGTGGAATTTATTTTCATGCTTATTGGCGCAATCGTAACCTATGTAAAGGCCGTCGTAGGATTATCCTTTCTTTTTGGAATTGCTCCTATTTTCTTCGCTTTTCTTCTTTTTGAGAAAACAAAACAAGTGTTTATGGGCTGGCTTAATCAGGTATTAGGATTCGCCTTACAACCCGTAATGCTATTTGCATTTCTTGGCTTTTTTGGAATTTTGCTAAACAATGCATTCTTTAATCTTTTATTTCCTAAAGCCGTCTCATTGAGTGATCCTGCCGGTGGACTGGATTTCTGCTGGGCTCCCTTCCTCGATTTTGGATTAATAGTATTTTCATTTTTTAGACCCAAAGTTGGTGGCGTACAAGTTGGTGCGGATTATCCGCCTAATGTACCAATGCCGGTTTCAATAGTAGATATATTATATATTCTGCTTCTGGTGCATCTGGCAGAAAGCTTAAGCAAATTTATTGAACAACTCTCACGTGATATCAGTGGTGGCTCTGGTGGTGGA
>JABDCC010000041.1 GCA_013288335.1 Alphaproteobacteria bacterium | reverse complement strand
ATGAGTTATAAAAGAGCTGAAGTACCTCCGTTAACCAGTTTTTAAGAATATCTTGATTTAAGAATAGAGTTATCAGGGATTTGTAGGAAAATATGAACAGCAGGACATTGATATTATTGGTTATGGCGATAATTATTGCGACGCTTATGGTCGTAATGGTAAAAAACCGTGAACATACTCCTGTGGCTTCTGGCCAAAAGGTGCTTGTGGCGGTGACAGATATTCTGCCGGGAAGTTTTATACGCGCAGATAAAAATTTGGCATGGGTTGAATGGCCGGAGGCCAGTATATCGCCTACTTTCATCACCCCGGATAAACACAAGCTTGAAGAGTTCAACGGAGGTGTTGCGCGCAATGCTATTGGTGCAGGTGAACCGATCAGTATTTCTTCCATAGTGCGTGCCAATGAAGGCGGTTTTATGTCAGCGGTGCTTTCAGAGGGTATGCGTGCAGTATCTATTGCGGTGAATTCCACCTCAGGGAATGCCGGATTTATTTTTCCCGGTGACCGGGTGGATTTGATCCTCACTCATCGTATAGAAGATGTGCGAGTGCTTGCTATTGATCAGATGCTTGCCAACCCGGATAATAAAGCGGTCATTGCCAAGACCATCACCCTTGAAGTTACCCCAAAACAGGCGGAAGAAATAAATGTAGCGATAAGCATCGGTACCATTTCTGTAAGCCTTCGTAGCCTTGCAAATGATAGCCCTAAGGCTCACGTGGCTACTCCCAACTCGGAGGGTAATTATTCCACTAATAGTGATGTAAGCAAGCTAATGGGTGATAAAACTGTAGGTGGAAAAGTGAGCGTTTATCACGGGACTACAACAGAGCAGCTGGATTTTCATGAGGGAAGAAAATGAACAAAGTTTTTCATATTATAGGCTTTTTGGCCGTAATTTTTATCCCTTATTGTGTCTCGTCTGCGGATGAGGACAGCAAAGTCGTGGAGCAAAATTATACGCTTGAAGTAAGCAAGGGAAAGCTCTTGCATTTGCCTTCACCTGCTTCCACCGTTATTGCTGCTGATCCTGCGGTGGCAGATGTTCAGGTGATATCGCCATCTCTGGTGTATGTGAATGGAAAAGGCGTTGGTGAAACCACTATATTTGCAGTGGACTCACAAGATCATGAAATACTCCGTGCCGTGGTAAGCGTTACGCATGACTTAAGCAAGCTCAATCAGGCCGTAAAAGATATATTGCCGGATTCAAAAGTGACTTTTAAATCCATTGATGGCGCTTTGGTTATGAATGGCAATGTTGACTCGCCTCTGGAAGAAGAAGATGTGCGCCGTCTTGCTGCTCCGTTTGTAAAGTCTGGCCAGACACTCATCAATATGTTGCATCCGCTTGGCACCAACCAGGTAATGCTGAAAGTGAAAGTAGCGGAAGTGGATCGTACAGAGCTTAAGAGGTTCGGAATAAGCCTACAAAATATTCCAAGTGCCACAAGTAATTTGGCATTTGGAGTGTTCCAAGGTCGTACCATATTGGATCCCACTACAGGTGCTTTTACACGTAACGGAACGGATAATAGCCTCTATGCAAATTATACAGATGGAAGTAATAGTGTAAACGGCGTTATTGATGCACTTGAAGATAATGGATTGGTAACCACCCTTGCAGAGCCAACGCTTACGACTCAGTCTGGGCAGGCTGCGAGTTTTCTGGCAGGTGGAGAAATACCTATTCCGGCAGTTACCGGAAGTGGCGCGACTGCACAGGTTTCAATTACTTACCAGCCTTATGGCGTGAGCCTTAGCTTCACGCCCGTGGTCTTATCGAAGGATCGGATTAACCTTACCGTTGCTCCGGAAGTAAGTTCACTTACACAGACGGGTGCGGTTACTACCGCAGGATTTAATATACCTGCGTTACAAACTCGCAAGGCCTCAACTACAGTGGAGCTTGGCAGTGGTCAGAGTTTTGCTATCGCGGGCTTATTACAAAATGATCGCAGTAATGACATTACCAAATTCCCATTCTTGGGTGACTTGCCGATACTAGGGTTGTTATTCCGTTCTAATCAGTTTCAGAACAATCAAACCGAATTGGTTATTATTGTAACTCCTTTTATAGTGGGAGGTGTTGATAAAGCCGCCGCATTACGTGACCCAACACAAGGCCTGGTGCCTTCAAGTGATGTTGAGCGTATTTTGCTTGGTAAGCTTTATAAAGAGGAGCCAGCAGGGGCAGGAGGCCCTAATATCGACGTGACAGCCGACCCATCGCAGTCTTCCAATCCGCATCTGCATGGGCCAGCCGGATATGTTCTACAATAGGGGTATCTTATGAGTTCACGAAATATAATAAATTTCTTACCTTGCGCCTATGCAGCAACGGCATTGTTTATGCTTTCTTGCTGCACTTGGGTGGATCAAAAATCCCAAGAGGACATCGCTCCACTTAAAACTGAAATGATTTCACATGCGATTCATTACAATAATAATAAAACAACCAAGCTTACTCGCGAAGAAGCGAATTTTTTGGATCAATTTGTGCACACTGTTTCGCTTGATGGTGTAAATAGTGCAGTTATTTCTATGCGTGATCTAAGTCATGTTGAAATAGCGCGTGCAAAAATTATTCAACATTATTTACTACAGCAAGGATTGTCGGGTGCTGTAGTGCAGATAGAGCAATCGGATAATAATGGCGACTCTGATATTATACTTACTTTCGAATACACAAAATTACTGAAAACACATAACTGTCCAGATTGGAGCAGTAATGCCGAACATAATTATGAAAACTCTAATTTCAGCAACTTTGGGTGCTCTTATTATAATAATTTGGCAGCGCAAGTGCTTGATAAATCCGATCTTGAGAAGGGTCATGGTCATGCTGATATTGACGCAGACCATGACAGCGCCATCCTTCAGAAATATATGAGTGGATCGGGCGCAGCGGCATCCGGATCTGCCTCTTCTTCGCCAGCTTCGGCTTCGTCGTCGGGTTCGTCTGCCGGAGCTTCAGGAAGTTCCAGGTAGAAATATGAACGCAGGCAATATAAAGACGCAGAATAATAAAAACGGCGATGCCGCAATGCCTTTTATGGCATTTACCAATGACAGTGAATCTATAGTGGTGCTTAAACAATTTGCTCTCAATAATAGCTGGGCGGAAAGCATTATTCATTCCGGTGATATTGAAACTGCCGCGCAATTTCTTAAAACCAACCATTCACCCAGAGTGCTTTTTGTGGATGTTACTTCGCAAGAGTCGACTCCGGCAGCCCTTGATGCCCTTGCGGATGTGTGCGAACCAGGGACAAAAGTTATCGTTTCAGGTAAAATTAATGAATATAGTTTTTATTGCTGGCTGGTGGATGTTGGTGTTTCAAGTTACTTGCTAAAACCCTTTACCATTCATTCCCTTGAAGCTGCTTATAAAAAAACCACAGAAACTTCTGTGAACAATGGTACTCCCGCTGCGGAGTTAAAAAACCATGCAAAAATCATCACGGTTATAGGCGCGCGCGGAGGAGTAGGTGCGACCACGGTTTGTGTAAATATGGCATGGATAATGGCCAATAATCTTAATCACAAGACTGCGCTACTGGATTTTGATCCGCAATTTGGCACCGTGTCTCTGGCTCTGGATCTTGAGCCTGGAAAAGGATTACGTGATGCCCTTGAAAAGCCTGACCGTATAGACGGATTATTTATTGATCGCGTCATGGTGAAAGTTGATGACAATCTCTCTATTTTGAGTACGGAAGAATCTATTGAGGACACTATAACTGCAACTGAAGCTGCTGCGGAAGCTTTGTTTAAACAAACTCAGCCGAAATTTTCTTATATCATTATCGATCTTCCTCGGGTTTTATCGCCCTTTACCCGTTATGCGCTTGCGCATTCTGACCATGTGATCTGCGTTACGGAATATACAATCGCGGGCTTGCGTGAATCTTTACGCTATCTTGAATATTGTCGTGATATATTAAAGATAGCGCCCCCAGTATTTGTTGCAAACCGTGTTGGCCTTGCTGGTAAGCATCAGATGCCTAAAGACGAATTTGAAAAGGGTTTAGGCCAGAAAATAAAATTTGATATCCCGTTTGTACTGGATGCCCATGCTGCTGCGACGGTGGGTGAGGTGCTGGCTGAAACAGCAAAGAACATACCGGCTACCCGTGTGCTGCATTTACTGGCAGAACATTTTACGGGAAGTGCCGCAGAACAGAAGCCTAAAACTAAATTGGATAGTATATTAGCACTGCTGAAAGGGGGAAAGTAGGTGGCAAATTTTGGCAGACGCAGCACAGATGTCCTGCCGGCTGCTACGCTTCCGGTAGCGCCTTCTCCTGTGCCCGGAAATAAGGCGGCAAATGACGCTGCGGAGCGCCTTAAACCAGCAGAATTACCTAAGGTAACTTCGGAAAATAAAGTAACCACTGAGATTTCTACCACGAAGGAAAAAATCTATTTGCTGCTTATGGAGCAGATCGATTTAACCAGCGCCTCACGATTGCCGCGTGAAGATTTAAAAAGGCAGATAATCGATCTCATCGGTGAGATTGTGATGGAGCAGAAGCTGCTCATCAATCAGCTCGAACAGCAGTTGCTTGCCAATCAGATAGTGGATGACATGCTCGGGCTTGGGCCCTTGGAACCCCTGCTTTTGGACGAAACGATTACCGATATTATGGTCAATGGCCCCAACCAGGTTTACATAGAGAGTAAGGGTAAACTGACACTTACTGATATCAAATTTCGTGACAATCAGCACGTCATGTCCATTGCCCAGCGTATTGTTACGGCTATTGGTCGCCGTGTGGATGAATCTAGCCCGATTTGCGATGCCCGCCTTATGGATGGAAGTCGCGTGAATGTTATTGCACAGCCTCTTGCTATAAGGGGTTGTAGTATCTCCATTCGTAAATTCTCTAAGAAGAAAATTACCCTCGATATCATGGCAAATCAGGGAAATATTTCCCAGAACGTCTGTAAGGTTCTAAAAATTGCCGGAGCGGTGCGGCTTAATATTATTATTTCCGGTGGTACCGGTTCCGGTAAAACTACATTACTTAATGCATTGTCGCAGATGATTGATCACGGCGAGCGCATAGTTACTATTGAAGATGCCGCTGAATTACAATTACATTGCCTCGAGTAATGCCTTTTCAAGCCCGTAGTAAGCTGCCTTATTTATGAAATGTGGGCGCAAACCTGTGGATTTAAATTCACCAATCAAACGTCCGTTTTCGTCTTCGCCTTGAAATTCGAAAAGAAAGAGATCTTGGGTGATGATGACATCACCTTCCATACCCACCAGCTCAGTAACATGGGTAATGCGTCTTATTCCATCACGCATACGGCTTATCTGCACTATAAGATTAACCGCACTGGTGATTTGTGTACGCACTGCCTTACTTGGCAAATTGATACCAGCCATCCCCACCATGTTTTCAAGGCGAGTAAGCGCCTCACGAGGGGTATTGGCATGCAGCGTTCCCATGGAGCCATCGTGGCCAGTATTCATAGCCTGTAACAAATCGATGGCTTCTGAGCCGCGCACCTCG
>JABDCC010000040.1 GCA_013288335.1 Alphaproteobacteria bacterium | reverse complement strand
CTTTCTGCAGTTGCAAAGAAAATATATGTGGTGCATCGCCGCGCAAAGTTTCGTTGTGCTCCTGAAAGTGCCGCCAAACTTGAAGAGCTTTCCAAAACCGGCAATGTAGAACTGGTAATACCATACCAGCTTTCTGCCCTTGAGGGCAAAAACGGTATTTTGGAAAAGGTGGTTGTTGAAACGCTCGACGGCGAAAAACGCGATATAAAAGCCGATATTTTATTGCCATTCTTTGGGCTCGCGATGGAACTTGGGCCTATTGCCGATTGGGGGCTTGGGTTGGATACAAACCATATAGTCGTCGATCCGGCAACGCTTGCCACTACCACTCCAGGAATTTTTGCTATTGGCGATATTGCCACTTACAAGGGCAAGCTGAAGCTGATATTATGTGGCTTCTCAGAAGCAGCGCTTGCCTGCCATGCGATTTATCCGCTGGTACATCCGGGTGAAGCTTTGCATTTTGAATATTCGACAACCAAGGGAGTTAAAGTCTGATGACTGCAATAACCGTTGACGGAAAAGCACATGCCGCCGAGTTGCGCGCACAATTAAAAATTCAGGTTGCAGAATTAAAAGCCAAACACGGCATCACTCCTGGGCTGGCAGTCATATTAGTTGGCGGCGATCCGGCGAGTGAAATATATGTAAAAAATAAAGAGAAAATGTGCGTGGAAGCAGGCATGGCAGCGTTCGATTTTCGATTGCCTGACACCACAACGCAAAAGCAGCTTCTTGCAAAAGTCGAAGAATTATGCCGCGATCCGAAAGTAAACGGAATTCTGGTGCAACTGCCTCTGCCTAAACATATCGATGAAACTGCGGTGATAAACGCTATTGATCCACTAAAAGACGTAGATGGATTTCACGCCATTAATGCGGGAAGGCTTGCCACCGGTCAGGTTGGTATGGTGCCCTGCACTCCGCTTGGCTGTCTTATGCTTTTAAAAAGTGTATTGCCAGATTTAAAAGGTAAAAATGCGGTGGTAGTCGGACGCTCCAATATTGTAGGCAAACCTATGGCACAGCTATTACTACGTGAAAGCTGCACGGTAACCATCGCCAACTCACACACCAAAAACCTGAAAGAACTCTGCCTACAGGCCGATATTTTAGTAGCCGCAACCGGTAAGCCGGAAATGATACGCGGTGAATGGGTTAAACATAATGCAGTGGTAATTGACGTGGGCATCAATCGCATAATGTTGTCTGATGGCAGCACGCAGTTAGTGGGTGATGTTTGCTTTCCCGAAGCTATTCAACGCGCCAAAGCCGTAACACCCGTCCCCGGCGGTGTAGGCCCAATGACGATTGCCTGCCTGCTTGCCAATACACTCAAGGCAACTTGCATCCAGAATAATCTGGATGATCACTTGATGTATTAGCCTACTTACTCTCGCGGTATTTCTTCACGTTTGCTTCGTGCGCTTTTAAGGTATTGGCAAAATTATGCCCGCCATTTCCGGTCGCAACAAAAAACAACTCATCAGATTTAATAGGATGAAGTGTCGCTAAGATAGACGCCTTGCCGGGGTTGGCAATCGGTCCCGGGGGAAGCCCTAAAAATTTATAGGTGTTATAGGGTGAATTGATAGCAAGGTCATCATAGGTCAGCGCGCGGGTGAGTTTATATTTTCCTTTTGTCACCGCATAGACAGTGGTGGGATCTGCCTGTAGCAACATTGCTTTATTCAAGCGATTGATATACACGGCCGCAACCCGTGACCGTTCACTTGCCACTCCGGTTTCTTTTTCTACAATCGATGCAAGAGTGAGGGCTTCTTCAGGGGTTTTAAGAGGAAGATTATCCGCCCTGCCCGCCCACGCATCAGTGAGTTCTTTCTGCATAGCATGATGCATGCGCATTAAAATATCATTGCGTTTGTCACCCCGTGTAAAATTATAGGTCTCCGGCAGTAATTCACCTTCTTTAATATCAAGCGTTATTTCACCGGAGAGCAAATCGTTATGTTTCACCATATCGATGATTTCCGAAGTCATAAGCCCTTCAGCAACCGTTAAATGGTGAATAACCGTTTTGCCGGAGGCGAGCATGTTTGCCACTTCACGCGGAGATATATGGATAGGAAAATCATATTCCCCGGCTTTGAATTTTGCCGATTGCCCGCTGGCGAACACAATAACTTTGAATAAAAACGGATGCGCTATCACCTGATTCTGTGCAAGCGTATCGGCAATTTCAGTGAAATGGGTGTTTGGCGCAAATATGAGCGTAGCAGGCTGCTCAAGCGGCCCTGAGCTTATAAAGCCGTCTAGTGACCAAACCAATATACCAAAACAGAATATGAGGAGAGTGACAATGAGCGTGAATAACTTTTTCATTATATCGTTTTAATCATTAAAATTCTCCACTGCAAGTGGCGCTACAATGTTCTGCTATTTATAGTTATAGCGAGACCCTAATGGCCGCGCCACCCGAAGCTCGAAGAGCCTAGGGTGGTGGGCCCGGGAGGAGTTGAACCTCCGACCTCACGCTTATCAGGCGTGCGCTCTAACCACCTGAGCTACGAGCCCATATATGCTTTGGAACATATAGAAGAGGCAGTGGTTGTAAAAGCATGACCCTGAAAAGTCAATCGCTTTACAGTTATATGTTTAAAAGCTACTATCTTTATGTTTTATTAAACTTATTTGCGAATTTATAGGCTATTCCTAGAATGATAAACAGATCCAATTACAATAAATATGGCTTTACGCTCATAGAAATGAGCATTGTGTTGGTGATTATAGGTCTTATCGTGGGAGGAATACTGGTAGGTGCGGACATGATCAACGCAGCCACAATACGTTCGCAAGTTTCCCAGATTGAAAAATATAATACCGCCGTTAATACTTTTCGCGGAAAATATGGCTACCTTCCTGGTGATATTCCCGACCCACAAGCGAGTAGTTTTGGGTTTGTAGCACGAGGGTCAATCGCAGGCACGGGGGACGGAAACGGCTTCATACAAGGCTTATATAATGGACTGACTGCAGTAGGATATTCGACTGCAAGCGGTGAAACTGCCTTATTCTGGGAGGATTTAAGCCAGGCGGGTCTCATAGGTGAGAGTTTAAATACTGCCAGTGCGACTACCGGGCCAGCTAGTACTGTTACAGGTACAGCGATCAATTTATATGTTCCTTCTGCAAAAATCGGAAATGCAAATGATGTATATGTGTGGAGTGGAAGCACCAATTTTGGTAGCAACGGAACCGGTGCAAATTATTTTGGACTGTCTATAGTCTCTTCAATTCCGACTACAGCCGTAATCGTATCTAAAACAGGCTTATCCGTTGTACAGGCTTATAATATAGATAAAAAAATTGATGACGGTATGCCACAGTCTGGTAGAGTGCTGGCTCTATTTGATAATGGAGGTATTGCTAATGAGTTGACCTGGGCAGGAAGTGGTGTTGTTTATTCACCACCTTACACTACTGCCACAACTGGCTCTTCCGCCACCTGTTTTGACAATGGTGGCAATGCAGGCAATCCGCAACAGTATTCTACCGAGCAAAATGGTGGTAATGGTCAGAATTGCGCACTCAGCTTCAGGTTTCAGTGAAATAATTTTATGACTATAATTCGGTAAACGAACCCCGGGTTGAACCCCTAGTAAATCAGGCGCTCAGGGGGAAAGCGCAAAATAGTGCTATAGGGTTTTCCCGGCTGATTTTTTATCTCAAGTGTCGCCTGATGCATCGCCACCAATGCTTTGGTCAAAGGTATACTCAGATTACTCAAGCTATATTTTGCCGTTTTACTCACCTCAGCTCTGCCGGTTTTAGCAAGGCTTGCTCTTGAATCGCTGAATGCCAGGCAGAATGTCTCTTTGCCACCCTTGTCCTGCTCGGTATAGGCCCGTATAACGACATGACTGTCTGCAGCGCTTTGATTGATGGCATTCAGAATCAGGTTGATGATGATTTGCTTTAAGCGACCTTCGTCCATAAGCAAGCGCGGCATGGTATCGGGTAATTTCAGTTCAATGTGAAGTTTATTATCCCCGAGGCGATCGGCTACCTGGCGAAGACACTTGCTCAGCATAAACCGTACATCAATATGTTTTTCCTGCAACTCGATCATGCCTGCTTCCGCACTGGAGAGCGCCATGACATCGTCCGTCAGATATTGTAGCTGGTGGGCAGCTTCATTGATGTCCTTCACGCATTGCAGATATTGCGGGTTTTCAAATGTGCCGTAACTCTGGAGTTTCATGATCTCGGAAAACCCGATGATGGTATTAAGCGGCGTACGCAAATCGTGACTCATGGCAGTTAAAAATTCGATCTTTATTTTATTGCTCAAGTCGGAAGCTTCTTTACCCTTCCTGAACATAAGATTTTTGTTTTTATTTTCTTCTTCAATGCGAAAAATCTCATCGATGTAATTACTGAGTTTTTTAATCTGCTGCGCCAGCACATAAAGCTCATTCACTCCACCGCTGCTTATAGGATCGCGGTAGGGTTCACCACGAGCGATGCCGCCGGTGATAGTTGCCAACTCTGAAATCGGTTTTATGATACGTGAGCGCACAAGCCATAAAAGCGCCAGCATAAAAATGCCCATCGCGAGTATCTGTATAAGGCGCGGAATCAGAAGCTCACGCATTGCCGCCCAGCTTGCAGAGTTATCGAATCCCAACATGATAATGTACGGGTAATTGGCCGATACCTCGTAGTAAATATACATGGAGTTTTTATCAAACAGGCTGGCGACAGAGAGTACGCCTGAGGGATATTTCGTCAGATCGGTGGTTTTCAACTGTTGGCTGTAAATATCAATCGGAAGCATTTTCTCTTCCGCTATGGTCTGGTTAAGCGGCAACAGGCTTCTGCTGTATACCGTAAAAGATATACCGGATCCCTTCACAGCACTGCGCAGATTGCGGGTAAGCGTATCAATATCCATACTGATAAGAATAGTGCCTATATATTTGCCGGTGGAGTCGGTCAGCCCCAGTGCAACTGGCAACGCCCATTTGTTAGACACACGCCCCTGAATAGGGTTGCCGATTTGTATTTTTCCAGGCTCGGCCATTGCCATTTTCACGAAATCACGATCCGATACATCCACCGGTTTATGTACGCCTTTATTGCTGCTTACGACGTTATTCTGGTTTGCATCAATCCAGGAAAACACATGGTGCAAGGTTGCCGTAGTATCAAAGGATCGAAGCAGCACCGCTATGCCATTTAAGTCATCGGTATTCATGTGGGTAATCTGCTGGCCGAGAGCCTGTAAGAGATATGATGAATGCTCTATTTCCAGAATCATCGCCCGATCAATGCGGGTAGCCTCGGTTTCCATCTGGTGGACCATCTGCTGTGAGTGGTCGATATATGCTTCGTAAGTCACCCATAACGCAGCGATCGTCAACACAAACACAATCAATGCAGCAAAAAATGCAAAGTCGCGTGACAAGGATGGTTTCGACCAGGTAATATTCATAAGGTCAGTCTAGCGTATTTATGGAATGAATATAAAGAGATTTTTTATTGTTCTAGAAAAATCCTGCTGACTGCCTCCACCTATAGTTTATAGGGTGACTAATATATTTGATTTTCGGCCTAGCTACCAAGAAAGCTTCTATATTTCTCTTTTCATTCTGCTCGCAATCTCAGGTGAATTAGAAGAACGCAGAGTAAATCCTTTTTTCTCTAAAGCTTCCCAAGTAGACAGCTCAAATGCATTTCCGTTTACATTCTTTACATGCCTTAATGCCTGGAGTGCATCTGTGCCTTTTTCATTAACAAACATTGTCTCAAATTTTAGTTCCTCTATTACCTTATCAAGCTTTGGACGAAATGTTTTCATTTCTTGAAGATTAGAGTTATAATT
>JABDCC010000039.1 GCA_013288335.1 Alphaproteobacteria bacterium | reverse complement strand
ACTCCGGATTTCTGGATGGGCTTTCAGTAGAAGATGCCAAAATAAAATCTATTGAAGCGCTGGTTAAAAAAGGCGTGGGTGAAAAAACCATTAATTACCGCCTGCGCGATTGGGGCGTTTCACGTCAGCGTTACTGGGGTTGCCCGATTCCTATCATTTACTGCAAGGACTGCGGCGCTGTGCCCGTTCCCAAAGATCAATTGCCGGTAAAACTGCCCGAAGATGTGACGTTTGATAAACCCGGAAATCCACTTGCTCATCATGCAACTTGGAAACATGTAAATTGCCCCACTTGCGGCAAGGCCGCCGAACGCGAAACCGATACGTTTGATACCTTCTTTGAATCTTCCTGGTATTTTGCACGTTTCTGCGACAATTCCACAAGCGATCCCCTCAACAAAATTGCCGCCGATCATTTCCTTCCGGTAGATAAATACGTGGGTGGCGTTGAACATGCGGTGCTGCATTTGCTCTATGCGCGTTTCTTCACCCGTGCACTAAAAACCTGTGGCTACCTCAATGTTTCCGAGCCGTTTAAAGGCCTCATGACGCAAGGTATGATCTGCCACGAAACTTACAAGGATGATTCTGGCAACTGGCTCTACCCCGAAGACATCATTAAAAAAGACGGCAAAGTAACTGATAAGAAAACGGGCAAAGAAGCAACGATTGGCCGCTCAGAAAAAATGAGCAAATCCAAGAAAAATACGGTTGATCCGCGTGAAATTATCACCAGTTATGGCGCTGATACTGCACGACTTTTCATGCTATCTGATTCCCCACCTGACCGCGATCTGGAATGGACGGAATCGGGAATAGACGGCTCATGGCGCTACATCAATAAACTCTGGCGTTTGTTACTTGAGCAAGGTGAAGCACAAGGCAACACCGATGAGGCAACCGCCTTAAAACTTCGTCAAGAAACTCATAAGACTATCGCACGGGTTACCGATGATATTGAGCGTTTCCATTTTAATAAAGCCATTGCCCGTATCCGCGAATTATCCAATCTGCTGCAGACTTCCGGCGCTTCTGCCGGAAATGCGCGCAGTGACGCGGTGGAAACTATTATACATCTTATCTCGCCGTTCCTGCCGCACTTGGCCGAAGAATTATGGCAGCAGCTAGGTCATAAAGATTTTATTTCATCACGCCCCTGGCCGAAAGCCGACCCCGCTTTATGCGTAGAGGACGAAATTACCATTGCAGTTCAGGTAAATGGCAAATTGCGCGCCACTATCACCTGCTCTCCTGATACGTCACGTGAAGATATGGAATCACTTGCGCTTGCCACCAAGAATGTGCAGGATTCACTCAAGGACAAGCAGATTAAAAAAATAATTGTTGTACCGGGGAAAATTGTCAATGTGGTCGCCATATAAAAAATTTATATTGAAAGGGTGCAACGAGTCGCCCCCTTCGCTGACGCTTACCCCCTCTAAAGGGGTTGTCGTGAAAAACTCCTCCGCGTACCCACGCATCTTTCTTGCTAGCTTATTTCTTTTGCTTTCTGCTTGCGGCTTTCAGCCTATGTATGGCGATAATTCTGCGCTGGCGACCAAAACGCCGCTTACGGGTAATCTGGCAATTGATAATATTGGCGGACATGAAGGACAAATACTTAAAACATCACTTGAAGATCTGTTAAACCCTGAGGGTACCGCCGCTTTGCATCCGGATTATCGCTTAACTATAGCGCTCAGGAAGACTCTTGTTCCGGCAGTTATAAAAAGCGATGGTACTATTCAGCGTTATGATGTTGTCATGGATTCTGATTTCAAACTGATAAACAATGCCAATGGCAAAGTGCTTCTTAAAGACTCCTTGCGCCGCACCGGTAGTTACAATGTGGCCATCAACGCCAACTTTGCCACTTACGAAGCTGAACAAGACGTTACAGAACGCACGATCAAGGAAATGTCGGAAGATTATGTCTTACGTCTAACCGGATATTTTGCTGGCAAACAATGAAGCTTCAGGCGCGCGATATAGGAACATTCCTAAAGCAACCTGACCAACAGACAAAAGCCGTGTTGTTATACGGGCCTGATGGCGGGCTGGTACGGGAGCGTTCACGCACGATTGTTACCACTATTCTTGGGCAGAATTACGATCCGCTCAATAAAATTGAATTAACCGGCGACCAGGTAAAATCCGACCCTGCCATATTACTGGACGAGTTAAGCGCCTTGAGCCTCATGGGCGGGCGCAGGCTCATAGTGCTACGCGATGCAAATGAAAAAATAGTGCCCGCAATCGAAAGTGCTTTTGACAACATCAAAACATCAACCTATTTAATTATCGAAGCGGATGAGCTTTCAACTTCCTCATCATTGCGTAAATTATTTGAGAAAGAAGAATATTTCGCATCCGTCGCCTGCTATCTTGAAGAAGGCCGCGATTTGGAAGACATGATCCGCAGAACACTCGGCAATCACGGTCTTAAAATTTCGCATGATGCCACACTTTATCTGGTGGATAACCTCGGAAATGACAAAGGGATAACCTTAAGCGAACTTGAAAAAATTGCGCTCTATATGGGGGAAGAAAAAGAAGTTACCCTGCAAGTTGCAACACTGCTTACCGGTAATAATTCTGCCGAATCTATGGATGATTTATGCCATGCAATCACTGCCGGTAATAGCTCCGAGTCCCATAAACTGCTTGCCCTGTTACTGCATGAAGGAACGCAGCCGGTGGTTATAATCCGCTCATTAATACGATATTTTCAGCGTTTGGATATCGCGCATGCGCATATCCGAGCAGGGCAAAGCCCTACCAATGCAATCAAGATGCTACGCCCACCGGTATTTTATAAATCCGTGCCGATTATAGAGCGCGCTTTAATACGCACTAATTATCAAAAAATTGCCAATTGCCTGAATATGTTGCTAAAAGCTGAGAAAGAATTAAAATCGAGCGTGCTCCCACCGCCTCTTCTTGCCAGTAATATTGTCCAGCAGGTAACACGAATAGCCGCTTAGAATTTTATGCGAGGGATTATGAAAAAAACTGTATCAAGCTTGCTCGCCATAACCGGATTGCTTTTCCCCTTCATCGCCACTGCTGATTCCGGCGATACCGCGATTACCATCTATAGCAAAGCTCAGCCAGGAGCAGTAGATCCCGGCTTATACAGACCAGTCGCTGGTCAGGGTACTTATAACGGCACTAATATCCCGGGTTATGCGGTGGTGCGCCAGGTGCGCAATATCAATATTGAAGGTGGCGAAAGCGTTGTAAAATTTGACGACGTAGCAGCGCTCATTGACCCTACCACCGTGCAATTTAAGTCACTTACTGACCCACAAGGCACCAAAGTTGCGGAGCAGAATTATCAATTCGATCTGGTAAGTCAGCAGAAATTATTTGAGAAATATATCGGCAAAAAAATAGCCGTTGAAAAACAAATCGGTGACAAAACGGAAACAGTGGAAGGTACACTGCTCAGCACCGAAGGCGGCCTGACACTCAAAGCAGATGATGGTTCCATAAAAGCAATAAACAGCTTTTCTTCGGTTAACTTTTCTGAACTTCCCGGCGGGCTGATTACCAAGCCTACCCTGATGTGGAACGTGATCACCGACAAACCCGGTGAACAGAAAACCGAGGTAAGTTATGAAACCAAAGGCATCACCTGGTGGGCAGATTACAACCTCATTTATAACGAAGGCAAAGACGCCAATTCCGGTACCGTTGATTTTAATTCCTGGATTTCAATCATCAATCAGACCGGTGCAAGCTTTAATCAGGCAAAACTGAAGCTCATCGCAGGGGATGTAGAACATACGGATTCAGAAGCTAATAATAATGGCGGTGTGGTACCAAGATTTGCCATGCTTGCAGCAAGAGCTATGCCGCCAAAATTTGATGAAAAATCCTTCTTTGAATATCATCTATATACACTCAACCACCCGGTGGATTTGTCGGATAATTCCACAAAACAACTGGAGTTAATTCCGGCGGCAAGTGCAATCCCTGCCGAAAAATTGCTTGTTTATAATGCAAGCGGCTCACAATTTTTTGAGAACGGGAATTTATTGATAGATGGAACCTTCATACCCAACAATGCGGATGCAAAAGTTGCTGTATTCTTGAAAATTAAAAATACGGTGGAAAACGGCCTTGGCATTCCTCTTCCCGCTGGCAGAATCCGGGTAAATCAGCGTGACAGTGACGGAAGCCTCGAATTTATCGGCGAAAATGTAATTGACCACACACCCCGCAATGAAAATCTGATGATCAAACTCGGGAACGCATTTGATGTGGTGGGTGAGCGCAAACAATTAAGTTATAACTCGGATGAAAAGAAACGCACCGCTACCGAAGAAATACAAATCAAAATCCGCAATCAGAAAAAACAGGCAGCAAGTGTGAAAGTGCTTGAAAATATGTACCGCACGGAAGGGTTTGAAATTTTAGAATCGAGCGACAAATATACGAAAGAATCCGCGCACCAGATAAGCTATACGGTCAATGTGGAACCCGAGAAAGAAAAGATTATAAAATATAAGGTGCGTTATAACTGGTAAAATCAATTCATATAAGGCTTTAACGCTTTGAACCAAACGTCCGCCATTTTAATATAACCCTCTCGGTTGGGATGCACAGCATCACTTAAATCATCACACGCCATATGGCTTTCGTGGTTCATATCAACAAATACAAAATGCTCTCCTTTGGCTACATGTTCTTTGACTATCGTTTCAACTTGCTTGTTATAGTTATCCAGATCGGTTTGTGCGCCACAGATCAAAATAATAGAGGAAACCAGTACAAGTGGGGGATTTGGTATGGCATTTATAGTATTTAAAAGCGTATCAAAATTTCTAGCGCGAATATCTGCAGAAGTCCCCTGCGCCAAATCATTCGTACCGATATGAAGTAAAATAATATCGGGTTTAGCGGTTCTAATTTTATCAGCAACAATGCTGTCAATCTGATCAATACGCCAGCCAGGGTAACCTTCGTGATGCAACCTCAATGCATCTACTTGCGTTCCCACAAATTGAACATTCCAGTATGCATCCTCCGCTTTTCTTGCAAGCGGCGCACGGTATCCACCGGAAAAATTCTTTTCTCCGTCCATTCCACCCACAATGCCATAGGTGATAGAATCACCAAGTGGCATAATCCGCTTAGGGGCTTTTCCTGTAAATCCTGGCAAAAAAACTACTGCCCCTATACAGGCGGCGATAAAGAACAGAACACAATATTCTCTCTTTTTCATATTTTATTCATTTTAGATTTTTCTTCTTCAACAAGCTTTTTCTTTAAAATCTTACCGATAATTGATTTCGGCAAAGAATCACGAAATTCAATTTTATGCGGCAATGCGTAAGCAGATATTTTGCCGCGCATGAATTCTTTTATTTCCGCTTCGGTTACTGTAGAGCCGGGCTTTCTCACGATGAATGCTTTTGGCTCCTGTACACGCTCAGGATGGTCAACTCCTATTACTGCGGCCTCCAAAATCTCCGGATGCTGGTATAATATTTCCTCCAAATTTCTTGGATAAATATTATAGCCACCAGAAATAATCATCTCTTTGATACGATCCACCACATAAAAATAACCATCGCTATCCATGGTGCCCAAATCACCCGTATGCAAAAACCCATTGCGTATCACTTTTTTGGTTTCTTCCGCGTTATTAAGGTAGCCTTTCATAATCTGCGGGCCACTGATACAAATCTCGCCAATTTCACCCACATCCATGATTTTATCAGGATTTTCCGCATCCCTGATCTGTATAATGGTACGCGGAAACGGTATGCCAATAGAGCCTGTTTTATTGATGCCAAACAGTGGATTTCCCGATACTACCGGCGACGATTCGCTAAGCCCGTATCCCTCAATAAGCTTGGCGCCAGTGAGTTTTTCAAAGCCCGCTTTTACTTCCTGAGGAAGTGGGCCGCCGCCGGAAATTCCCATTTTAATCGATGTAAGATTATATTTACTAAGTTGTTTATAATTATTGATGGCCGCAAACATCGTCGGCACACCTGGAATGAGCGTTGGGCGCTTGCGATCTATATCAGCAAGAATATTTTTCATGTCAAATTTTGGGTAAAGCAACATGGTCGAGCCGGTATGCACGGAAAGATTCATCACAATTGTCATCGAAAAAACGTGAAATAACGGCAGCGCGCCAATGATAATTTCTTCACCGTATTTTAAGCCGGTAAACCATAATCCGGTTTGGAAAGTATTGGCGTAAAGATTGGCATGGGTAAGCACTGCAGCTTTAGGAACGCCGGTAGTGCCGCCCGTATATTGCAGCACCGCCGCGTCTTCAGGATTAATATTCACCGCTAAAACAGAGTCTTCCGATTTTAATAATTCATGGAAACTGATATGGTGTTTATCGCAAGGGATGATGCTGATGTCTTTGCGGCGAGTAAGCGTAAAACCCCATTTTTTGACAAACGGCAAAAAATTCCTGAAATTCACTCACAATAATTTTTTTTAATGGTGTGGTGTGAAGGCACGCTGCAACTTTCGGATAAATCAACTTGAGCGCCAACGTAATCATGATTTCGGTTTTG
>JABDCC010000038.1 GCA_013288335.1 Alphaproteobacteria bacterium | reverse complement strand
CATCACAACCTGGTTGGTTCCGGCAAAACTATCCGGCGTTATAACCGCCACATTATTAGCTTGTTGCACCACTTTAGCGCCTTTAGGCACACCTCCTGTTATCGATGTAATAGGCGTGCCGGTAATAACACCGTTTAATGTTGTTACGGCGCCTGCGCGACCGACATTCGACATATCATAAACCAATGTACTATTAGGATCATTAAAGAAGACATTGCCGTCAATTGTTGAGCCGCCTTTGAGAATTAAATGGTCGGTATTTCCATCCATTTCCACAGTATAGGCGGCAGCGGTTGAGCCTGCGTAGCCATTGTTAGTGACCGTCACGTTATCGCCAACGGCTCTCAGCGAATTACCATTGCCGGTTACCATTATTCTGCCGTTGTTGATTATTGTGTTGTCACCAATAGCTTCCATACCATCCGCATTATTACCCGTGACACTAATGAAACCATTATTGGTGAGCGTATTACCGGTCGTTGCAGCTTTCATCCCATCCGCGTTATCACCTGTGTTATTGATAATGCCATTATTGGTCATATGCGAGTTAGTACCAGCCCCCAATGTATATATACCAAATGCATTCTGGCCATTAGTGGTGATCGTGCCGTTATTAACAGAAGTTGAATTTGTATTGCGGTTTTCCATAGCGACGTTGCCTAGGCCAGTTGTTGTAATCGTACCGTTATTGATCTGGATTCCGTTATCGCCATTATTGATCATGCCTAGCGAGTTGCCGTTGATGCTATTGGTAGTAATAGTGCCGTTATTCGTGGCGGTATTATTGGCACCGACCATGTAAAAACCATTGCCGCTATCACCAGTAATAGAGATTGAACCATTATTGGTAGCCACGGAATTGCTGCTTGTTGATTCTGTTACAATGCCATCGGCAAGATCAGCTGTAGCTGTCAGGGAGCCATTATTGGTGATATGCGTGCCAGAGGCGGAAGTGCGAATAAGATCATCATCATGACCGTTGCTGCTTATCGCAGCGTTGTTGGTAATTACTGAATTTGCGCCTTGATTGAATATAACATAAGCAGCATTACCGTTGGTGGTAGAAATAGTACCGTTATTGGTAACGGTAGAAGTTCCGGTAGTTACAACCGCGATAGTGCCATTTGTTGTAAGAGTGCCGCCTGCATCAACCGTGCCGGTGTCGCCGGCGCCTATAGTTTCGGTCGAAGTTACGGTTGTTCCATTAGGAATTTCAAAACTTGCGGCCATTGCTAAACATGGCGCAAGAAATAAGGATGCTGCCAAAATTGTGGTAGCTATAAGTAATTTTCGTAATTGCATAGTTATAATCCCAAAATAAGTCTTAATAATCTTAAATTAGATAAGACTGTCAAATAACAATAATGATAAGATCCACTATCTATATGATATTATTGTAGCTGGAGCTTTTTGTGCGCTGAATTTAGAACAGGAGTGAATACTGTTATAAAATTATGCTCGGATTAAAATCTACCGGTTCGAGTCCCATAAAATCCAAAAGTTGAGTTGTTGGTATGCTCCTAGAACAGGATATAGTCCACGGCCTTAATTTTAAAAATCAACTCATAGTCGAACGGAAACCAAACCAGTTTGATATACGACCCGAGCTGGCAACTCCAATATTGAAATCAGTTTCTATGCAACTTCCTTCTTCTCTTCAGAGCTTTCAATTTTAGCGGCAGCATGATCTTCAGGCGGATTATCATTCAGCGCATTTTTAAAATGCCGCATGCCTTTGCCGAGGTCGGCCATGACTTTGGGCAATTTTCCGGCACCGAAGATAACAAAAACAACTACTAAAACCAGTAATATCTTCATAAAACTAAGTTCAAACATATGACTCCTTAAATTTATTTCTTATCAATAACTTTAACACTGCCAACCATCGTCGGATGCAGGGTACAAAAATATTTGTAAGTGCCGGGCGCGGTAAAAGTATAGGAATAACTGTCGTTGGTATCGAGGGCGGTGGAGTGGAATTTATTATTGTCTTTTTCCTTAACCGTATGCGGATCTTGATCAAGATTTGTCCAGGTCACTTTCGTGCCCGCAGTCACAGTTATATTGTCAGGCTTATATAAGTGATCTTTGATATCTATTTTCTGGTCTTCCGCCCATGCCGGTGCAGATAGAAATAATATACTTAAGAATACCGGTAGAAATTTTTTCATATAAGTCCTTTTTAATTAAGCTAATGTTGAATCAATTATTGCCAGTTGATTGCCCTGCGCGGTTTTAACATCGGTAATGCCCAGATATGTGCGTAATTGATCAGCTGGCACTGTCATCGGGCCGGGTGCTGGAGCAGCCCCTGGAGCTGGTTGCGGATAGGCTGTGCCACGAGCGGTATGGAATGTGATATTACCTTCAACCTTTTGAATTACCTGATGTATATGACCATTTAATATCGTAACCGATCCATATTTGCGGAGCATGGCAACAGCTTGATCCGCATCTCCTGTAGACCATCCCCATGGATCATAAATCGTCCACAGCGGCATATGGGCAAAAACCACAATCGGCGTGCTTGCGCTGACTGTGCTCAAATTGTCCTGCAGCCATTTTAGCTGATCGGCTCCGAGCGTTGCGGGTTTGCCGGGCTGGAAATTAAAGACGTTTACCAATGCAATAAAATGCACCCCGTGATCGTCAAAACTATACCAGCCATTGCCTTGCGTGCCTTTACCATAGCGTTCCAAAAACAGCTTGCCGCCGCCTTCATCGAGCGTATCATGCTCACCCGGCGTATAGTGAACCCGCGCTGGCAGCCCTTTAAATATTTGCTCTGCAGTATCAAATTCCTCAGCCTTGGAAAGATGGGTGATGTCACCAGTATGCAAAATGAGCGAAGGTTTTTGCGGCAATGCATTTATGCGGTCAATAGCAACCTGAAGAGTCTTTACCGGTTCCGGATTGGCCTCCTTGTTAAAGCCTATATGGCTATCGCTGATTTGCACGAAGTGAAACTTGCTGTCTAACATGCCGGAAGCGCCGAGTTTGGCCATATCATCCATCGCAAAAGCACGGGGTATGCCGCCTGAAAGCATCCATACCACACCGGCACCCGCCCAGGCCGAGCATTTAAGGAACTTCCGGCGATCCATTTTTGCATTTATAATTGAAGTATTTTCGTCATCATCATTTATCATAGAAGTTCCATGGGTTATGAGTTATATGAAAACTTGTCAGGTATATAACTGGCTGAATGCGGTTTTTATTCCCGCCTAAAAAAATATTTTTAAAATCGGGAATAAAGCAGGGATGAGAATAGTTATAACTAGGAATGAATGAGCAATAAGAGCGAAGTGAAGCGTTTTGAGGAGTTATTCGGACTGCATATGAATGCTGCCTACAACCTTGCGCACTGGCTGACCGGCAATGAAAGCGCCGCAAATGACGTAGTGCAAGAAAGCGCCCTAAAAGCCTTCAGGTTCCTGGATCGGTTTGCCGGGGGCAATGCCCGGGCCTGGCTGCTGACCATTGTACGCAATGAAAGCTATACCTGGCTTAAATTAGCATCTGGAAGCCGCTGGCTTGCTATAGGAGATGAAATATCTGAAGATAATCCGGACTTTAGCCATAATGAAACACCAGAAGCAAATGTCATCCGCAGCCAGGATAAAGCCCTTCTCCAGCAGGCATTGGAAGCTTTGCCACCGGCATTTAAGGAAGTGATTATACTAAAAGAACTGGAAGATTTATCTTATAAGGAAATTGCCCTGGTTGCCGATATGCCCCTCGGAACGGTGATGTCGCGGCTGGCGCGGGCGCGGGCTATGCTTAAAACAGAATTAGTGAAGTTATATAAATATGACTGATATAGATTGCAACATATGCCAGAAATGGCTGCATGGCTATCTGGACAATGAGCTGGACACGGTAATTGCCACGCTGGTTACCGAGCATATGGCAAGCTATGCCGGTTGCAGGCGCCGCTATGAGGAAATGAAAACCCTGAAGGCAGACACCAAAGAAAATGCCCCATATCACAATGCACCTGCGGATCTGGTACAAAACATCTTCGCAAACCTCAAAGCATCGGTTCAGCCTGAACTAAGCCTCTGGGAAAAGCTGAGAAAGGGCTTTGTGCCCGCATTCTCAACGACGGCCCTGGCAGTGGCAATTTTGCTTTATATGGCACCACCGTCCAATGACGGCTGGGTAGATGAAGTAGTTTCCGAACACACGCGTTCCTTAATGGCCGCGCATTTAACCGATGTTGCTTCCTCAGATAAGCACACCGTCAAACCATGGTTTACCGGCAAATTGGATTTCTCACCGCCGGTATATGATTTTGCAGCACAAGGTTATACACTTCTTGGCGGACGGCTTGATTACCTCCAGCACCAGACTACCGCCGGGCTTTCTTACCAGCATGGCAAACATATTATTAATGCGTTTATCATGCCGGCAGCGGAGAGTGACAGCGAACCTCAAAAACTATCTAGACGCGGCTATAATATTATTTCCTGGCAACAAAACCATATGCGCTACATTCTAATATCAGATTTGAATATGGGCGAACTCACAACCTTAAGCCAATTGCTGCAGAAAGAGGTTTGAAATTTAGAGTAAAAGTTTTAATAAACACGGATTCGATCCCCGGAAGAATGCTTAAATTTCACCCTTAACATGGCTTGTAGCTCTTGTTCTGGCATATTCTACTACTGTAGACGGTACTCTCACATCTTTGAGAACACTCTGGATTGCACATAAAAAAGCCTTTGCAATCACTTTTGTATCATAGGCCGGAACATTCATAGCGCTTTTATCTTCTCTTTCTTCAAAAGGAACCAGAATAGCACGGAAATAACTACTGACTTTATCTATAGTCAACTCGCTAATCCTGCCAACCAGTCCGGGCAAGCTGCTGATGTCTGTATTTTCCGGCAGTTCCAAATCTATTTCAACCGGGATCTTGTTTCCTGTTCTCAAATCAGGCATCATTAAGTTTTCCGGGTCAGCCATCGCCCCGCCTTGCAATGGTGGAGTGATGCTACGCATAATTTTTAGCGTTAAGACTAATTTTTTATCTTTTATGGCATAATTGCCGATTACCTGGATGTCATGTTCATATCTCAGCATCAAATCAAATAGTCTATCAATCTCAGTGCCCGGCCCAAATTTTATCCTGTTAATGTTGTCTATTTTCGTACAGCTCCAATCATTATCATAATTTGCCCCACAAGTCGCGCGCAAGCGCTGAACCAGACCCGGATATCTCTGCCCCTGAAATTCGGTTTCTTCCATAGATTGAATTGCACGTGCGCGGGCCAAGTTAAGATCAGATGTATAGAGATTCACTCCCCTGCTTCTTGTTTTTATCTTGCCATCTGGCGTCTTCAGCTTCACTTCAAAATCAAGATACCAGCTATTGTCCTGGTAAATTAATTTTGGGGCGCTAAGCCATATTGAATAGCCTGCAGAATTTTTTCCTATAAGCTGTGCCGTCTGCAATCTTTTGTCACCAATATCCTGACTTTCGTTCACGTGCCACTCCAGACCTTCAGCAAAAACAATTCTGCGGCGGACAATATCTGACACTTCTCTTTTACTTACCCATTTCTTTTTCAATAAAATCTGATTTAGGCAGTCGAGTGCAATTGCTTTGCGCGCTGTAATATCATTTTTGTTCTGTTCAATTTCTGGCAGTGTTGCGCCCTCCTCTGGATTTGCCATTCTTATGCCCATGGAAATGCTGAATTTCAATGACTTGCCATTCTCCGTATCTGATGCATTAATCACAAGAACGGCCAGCCCGGACCGGCTCTTTATTTTTATCTCCGCCTCACCTAAAGCTGAGAGAAATGGAATAAGATCTACCTGGCGAAGATCGACTTGCTCGCCGTTCTTGATTACCGGCACACGATAAGGCTGTATATCCCTATCTGACACATTTATCAGAATGTGGGTCTGAATCAGCCTCTTAAGTTCGGTAATATCACTTTTAACGGGCTTAACATTATGTTCCTGAAAGACCCTGACATGTTCCGTCAGCACCAATTCCTGGTATTGATCTTTTGCGTTGTAAAGAAAAAGGTGGATACCATAATTGGAAAAGTCAGCCTCACAACTTAACCTGTTGTACACCTCGAAATGTGTTATGCACCATACCTCTATGCTGTCTCTCACTGCTATAAAAGCAGCTTCAATTATTTTGTCTCTATCTTCGTTGAGGCTGCCGGCAGCCGCACCAGTAACTTCTTCCATGGTCGGTGGCGCAATTTGAATGTTTACCGGCTTAGTTTCAGGCTCAGCAGGCGCGATCTCTTCGGCAGCAGGCGCAGTAACTTCTTCAGCCTCTGCAGGAGGGTCGGCGGTGATTACCGGCTCCGGGCCTGTTTCAGCGGCAGACACGCTTGCAGGTTCTGCCGGCTGCCAGGCTTTTGTTTCCACCAGCGCAGGTTCTGACACTTTTGAAGACGTAGGTGCTGGTGGCTGGGGTTTCTCCGGCAAAGTGATTTCGCTAACCATAATGCCATTTCTGCGAAGCACTCTATTTATAGCCTTGCGCATTTCAAGCGCGCGGTAATCTCTTAACTCGGTATAGGTCTCTCTTGCCTGCAGGTCTAGTTGCCTGCGGTAGTTACCGATTTCCGGACCATTATCATAGATCGCTAATACAAGACCCGGCATTCTGGTAAGAATTGTAAAAAGTAGATCTTCGTGCTTTTGCTCGGCTTCATAATCAAGATATGAAGTATCATCCTGCAATATTTTCTGGATTAATTCTTTGCAGGCTTTTTTCTTATCTATTGGCTGTTCAGTAGTTTTATCCCCAATCCAATAGATGTATGTAGCTATTCTTAAAATTTCATCAGAAAAGATCAGATCACCGAAGTTTCTTTCAGCTGTGATGTTTGAATTTAAACTAAGCCTTATTCTTTCAATTTCATCACGCAGTAATCTTATGTTAGCATAAGCAGGGTCACGATTATCTGCTTCGTACATACGTTTTATTAAAGCGCCTTTGCTTTTTGCATCTTC
This sequence comes from Alphaproteobacteria bacterium, assembly GCA_013288335.1. Lineage (GTDB taxonomy): Bacteria > Pseudomonadota > Alphaproteobacteria > Rickettsiales > JABCZZ01 > JABCZZ01. The sequence continues at coordinate 142 of JABDCC010000038.1, read as the reverse complement.
TAACGAGTATTCCCTAAAGGATAAAACTAAAACGCCTGAATCCCCGCCCGCACCATTGTGATCTTCCCCTTTGCCAGCTTCCCCTTTGCCAGCTTCGTCTTTGCCGACTGCATTTTTGCCCTCTTCGCTTTTACCAGCTATC
>JABDCC010000037.1 GCA_013288335.1 Alphaproteobacteria bacterium | reverse complement strand
TCCAAGTACAAAAATTGCCTCATCATCACCGATGAAGTGTTTAGCATGGATGGTGATGTAGCGCCGCTTGCAAAGCTCAGTAAAATTGCAAAGTTGCATGATGCGTGGCTCATGGCGGACGGTGCGCATAGTATTGTGAGGGAACATGCCCCGGTCGATATTTATGTGGGCACACTTTCCAAAGCGTTTGGCAGCTATGGTGGGTATGTTTGCGCAAGTCGCAAAGTAATTGATTATATTACGACCACTGCGCGCAGTCTGATGTTTACGACTGGTTTGCCGCCCTCGGTGATTGCGTCGTCGATTGTGGCGCTCGACGAAATGATGAAACATCCTGAATACGCACAGACCGCACTTAATAATGCACGAATTTTTACGAAGGCACTTGGATTACCAGAAGCGCAGTCACCGATTGTGCCACTGATTATTGGCGATGAAAAGAAAGCATTGGCTGCTGCCGCTATGCTAGAAAAAAAAGGCTACCTCGCAGTTGCCATCCGCCCGCCGACCGTGCCCGAAGGCACCTCACGCCTGCGATTTGCATTTTCTGCGGAGCACAAGAAAAAAGATATTTTGAGGATGGTAGAAATTATAAAAGAGAAAATTCTTTAATTCCCAATGGCAGTAATCGTACGCAATTGTGCAGTGCTTTTTTCTTCCAGCACATGCACACCATGTTTGATCACGCGTTTTCCGGCGACAAATACATCGGTGATTTTAGGTGTTACTGCAAAAATAAGCGTATCCAGTATGGCATCGTTTTTCTTTTCCGAAAGCAGGGGGTGTTCGGTAGAAATTGCTACCAGATCGGCACGTTTCCCGACTGCAATCTCACCGGAATTTATACCCAATGCTTTGGCGCCGCCTTTTGCCGCTTTCTCAAAAATATTGCGACCAACGGAGGGTGTTTCTTCAGTACAAAGTACATTGCGTTTTCGTGCCACTAAGCGCTGCACATATTCCATTGTTTTTAACTCTTCCCAGGGTGAAATTGAGACATTGCTGTCTGAGCCTATACCAAAACTTCCGCCAGCACCGAGATAATGCTCCGCCTGAAAAATGCCATCGCCAAGATTAGCCTCAGTGGTTGGGCACAGCCCCACTGTTGCCCCTGCTTTTGCTAAATTCACTGCTTCTTTTGTGGTCATGTGGGTTGCATGTATCAGGCACCACTTTTTATCGATTTTATAATGTGCAAGCAGCCATTCCACCGGGCGTTTTTTGCTCCATGCCATACAATCCAATACTTCTTTTTCCTGTTCAGAAATATGCATGTGCACCGGGCAATTTTCTAACCCTAAACCGGGCAGGGCATCAAGAATCCCCTGAAGCGTTTCGGGGTTGACTGCGCGCAGCGAATGGGGTGCAACACCGAGTGTAATATCCGGTGAATGTTCATAATTTTTTTTGAGTGCTTCAAGCAATTTGAGATAACTATCTTTGGTATGAAGAAAACGCCGCTGCCCTTCGTTTGCAGGTTCACCGCCGAAATTGCCGGTTTCATACATCACCGGAAGATGGGTGAGATGTATCCCTGCATCGCTTGCACCAGCAACAATGCGGTCAGAAAGCTCGGTAATGGATGCATAGGGTTTTCCTTCTGCATCATGATGCAGATAGTGAAATTCACCAACAGATGTATAGCCGTTTTTGAGCAGTTCAATGTAAAAAGCGCGCGCGATGATTTCGATATGTTCCGGCGTGAGTTTGTGCGTGAATTTATACATCACCTCGCGCCAGCTCCAGAAATTATCGCGGCCTTCGCCGGAGGCAAATTCGGTGAGCCCGGCCATGGCGCGCTGGAAAGCATGGCTATGCACGTTGCCCATGCCGGGGAGAATCAGGTCGAACATGGGAGTTTCAGGCGAAGGTTTGGTATTAGGTTTAATGCCCGCAATGTTTCCATGTGCGTCGATGGCGATAAGTACATCATGCTGCCAGCCGTGAGCGGTTAATGCCTTATGCGCAAATACGGACGTATATCTTTTCCATTGCATGGAGGGATGTCTCCTTTATTGTTATCCTTCATACTGGAGAAGCATGTGACGAACAACCAAAAACATGACTGGGATACGTTGTGGGTAAATGCGAATCTTGCGACGATGGCGCGCGCCGGTAGCTATGAAATTATCAAGAATGGGGCCGTTGGTATCAAAGGTGGAAAAATTTCCTGGGTAGGTGCTATGGACGCACTGCCAGAAACCCACACAGGCGAAGTGCGTGATGCTAAGCATGCGTGGCTTACACCGGGGCTTATTGATTGCCATACACATTTGGTTTATGCAGGCAACCGTGCGGAAGAATTTGCACTGCGATTGCAGGGAAAATCCTACGCGGAGATTGCAAAATCCGGAGGCGGAATTCTTTCCACCGTGCGCGCCACGCGAGCTGCAACTGAAGAAGAATTGCTAGCGCTCAGTGAAAAACGCCTGCGTTCATTTTTAAACGAAGGCGTTACCACGATAGAAATAAAATCAGGTTACGGGCTTGATACGGCAAGTGAAATGAAGATGCTGCGCGTGGCGCGAAAGCTGCAGGAACTTCACCCGGTGACGGTGCGCACTACTTTTTTGGGCGCGCATACCATGCCGCCAGAATTTAGCGACAAAGATGCTTATATAGATATGATCTGCAATGAAATGTTGCCTACGATTACAAAAGCAAAGCTTGCAGATGCGGTGGATGGATTCTGCGAATCGATTGCGTTTTCGCCAGCACAAATTACCAAACTATTTGATGCAGCAAAAAAACATGGGCTTGCAATCAAGCTTCACGCCGAGCAGTTGACCGATCAGGGCGGTGCTGCTTTGGCTTCCAAATATAATGCGCTATCCGCCGATCATCTTGAATATATTTCGGAAGCTGGCGTAAAAGCGATGGCAAAGTCTGGCACGGTTGCGGTGCTCTTGCCGGGCGCATTTTATACGTTGCGAGAGACGCGAAAGCCTCCGGTACAATTATTTCGCACGCATAATGTGGCGATGGCCATTGCTTCCGACTCAAATCCCGGAACCTCACCAGTATGCAGCTTACTGCTCATGATTAATATGGGGTGTGTGTTATTCGGCATGACGCCGGAAGAAGCGTTATGCGCAGTCACACGCAATGCGGCAAAGGCGCTTGGCATTGATGATACAGTCGGAACGTTGGAGGTGGGCAAGGTTGCAGACATGGCGTTATGGGATATTGCCCATCCGGTTGATCTGGCTTATAACTTCGGCTATAACCCGTGCATTGGCGTCATCAACCGCGGCAAATTCAGAACAATGAAAGCATAATATTCATGCAGGAAATAATCCTCAACGGCGATAATTTAACGATAGAAACTTTGTGGAGTTTTGCGCAAAATGCGCTTAATCCAAAAGCAAAAATCAGTATTAAAATTGATGCTAAAGCAGAAGCCAAAGTGACGCTTGCTGAAAAATTTGTGCATGAGCTGGCAAATAGCGGCGACACCGTTTACGGCATGAATACCGGCTTTGGTTATTTTGCCAAAACGCGCATTGAACATGATCAGATTGAAGCGCTGCAGCATAATATTATTCGCTCGCATGCTTGCGGTGTGGGTGAAGAGTTGCCGCGTGACGTAGTGCTGATGCTGTGGTTGATTCTGCTTAATTCAGTGTGCCGTGGTCACCGTGGCCTTGCGCTTTCTAAACTTAAAAATATTGCCAAAATGTTAGAGGCAGGAATTCTCGCTAGCGTGCCTGCGCGTGGCAGCGTGGGTGCATCAGGTGATTTAGCGCCGACTGCGCATGCCGTGCTTGCAATGCTTGGTGAAGGCGAATGCACTGCGCCGGATGGTAATGTTTTTGTGAAAATAAAAGCAGCAGATGCACTGAAAAAAGCAGGCATAAAACCCATCACACTTGGCCCCAAAGAAGGCTTGTGTTTGATAAATGGCACGCAGCTTACTGCCGCATTTGCGGTAAAATTATGGCATGAAGCAAAGCAGATTCTGAGTACCGCTAACCTCGCAACTGCCATGAGCATTGAGGCACTGCGTGGCTCGCATCACATGACGGATGAATTGTTGCTGCGTGAGCAACGCCAGGCGGGAACGTTTGCGTGCGGCAAGGAAATTGCCAACTGGATTGGCGGCGAGACGGAAGTTTCCGAAAGCCATCACGATTGCGGGCGCGTGCAGGATTCCTATTCGCTGCGCTGCGCGCCGCAGGTGCATGGTATGGTGTGGGATGAGTTAGAACATACCAAAATCATGATTGAGCGCGAAATCAATGCAACAACCGATAATCCTTTGCTGTTTCCTGATGAAAAACTCGTGATTCATGGCGGCAATTTTCATGCGATTTATCCCGCGCGTATTTGCGATCACTTAGGCGCAGCACTTACCACACTTGCCACTATTTCCGAGCGCAGAATCAACACTGCCATGCGCACCGAAAAAAGTGGCTTGCCAACATTCCTCATTGAGCATGGCGGGCTTAATTCTGGCTTCATGATGGTGCAGGTAACTGCTGCGGCACTTGCGAGCGAATGTAAATCACTCTGTTTTCCTTCGAGCGTGGATTCCATTCCTACCAATAACGATCAGGAAGACCATGTTTCGATGGGGCCGGGGGCGGGGCTCAAAGCGCTCGAGATTGCAAAACATGTGCGCTATGTGATGGCAATAGAGTTGCTCGTTGCCGCACAAGCACTCGATATGCTGAAGCCACTTAAGACTTCGAAAAAACTCGAAGTAGTCAAAAAAACCATCCGCAAACAGGTTGCGTTTTTGAGCGAAGACCGGATTTTATCACCCGATATTGAAGCGGCACATGAATTGGTGAAGAGTGGTGAGTTGTTAGCGGCCTAAATCATCGGCAGTTTCAGTCCTTTTTCTTTCGCACATTTGATCGCGATTTCGTAACCCGCATCAGCGTGGCGCATCACCCCAGTGGCCGGGTCATTGGTGAGCACGCGCTCTAAGCGTTTTGCTGCCTCTTTTGTGCCGTCAGCCACAATCACCATGCCCGCATGTTGTGAGTAGCCCATACCCACACCACCACCGTGGTGAAGGCTTACCCAGGTAGCGCCACTTGCACAATTAAGTAAAGCATTGAGGAGTGGCCAGTCGGAAACGGCGTCGGAGCCGTCACGCATCGCTTCGGTTTCGCGGTTAGGGCTTGCAACTGACCCTGAATCCAAATGATCGCGCCCAATCACGATCGGCGCGGAGAGTTCGCCCTTTGCTACCATTTCATTAAATGCGAGGCCAAGTTTGGCCCGCTCACCAAGCCCCACCCAGCAGATGCGTGCGGGCAATCCCTGGAATTTTATTTTCTTTCGCGCCATATCCAGCCAGTTGTGCAAATGCGGATTATCCGGAATCAGCTCTTTTACTTTCGCATCGGTTTTGTAAATATCTTCAGGGTTACCGGAAAGCGCTGCCCAGCGGAATGGGCCAATGCCACGGCAAAAGAGCGGGCGAATATAAGCGGGCACAAAGCCCGGAAAATCAAATGCGTTTTTTATGCCCATATCACTTGCAACCTGACGGATGTTGTTGCCATAATCCACGACCGGAATTCCCTGTTTCTGAAATTGAAGCATCGCTTCCACTTGCTTGACGATAGATTGTTTTGCGCGAAGTTCTACTTTCTTCGGATTGCTTTCACGCATTTTTGTAGCTTCTTCTATGCTCATGCCAATCGGCAAATAGCCATTGAGCGGATCATGTGCGCTGGTTTGATCGGTCACCATGTCCGGGCGGATTTTGCGCTTAATCAGTTCAGGAAAAATCTCAGCGGCATTGCCAAGCAAGCCCACTGAGATTGCTTTTTTGTTTTTGCATGCTTCATTAATGAGCGCTAATGCTTCATCAAGAGTAGTGCACATGTGATCAAGATATTTAGTATCTAGGCGTTTCTGAATACGGGTGATGTCGCATTCCACTGCAAGCATGGAAGCCCCCGCCATCGTCGCTGCTAAAGGTTGTGCGCCGCCCATGCCGCCCAAGCCTCCGGTTACAATCCATTTGCCGGAGAGATCGCCGCCAAAATGCTGGCGACCCATTTCCACAAATGTTTCATATGTTCCCTGCACGATTCCCTGGCTGCCAATGTAAATCCACGAGCCTGCCGTCATCTGGCCGTACATCATCAGGCCTTTCCTATCAAGCTCACGAAAATGTTCCCAGGTTGCCCAGTGCGGCACCAGATTGGAATTGGCAATCAGCACACGCGGTGCATCAGTGTGGGTTTTAAATACGCCTACAGGTTTGCCAGATTGCACGAGCAAAGTTTCATCAGCTTCCAGATTTGTGAGTGTTTCCACAATGCGATCATAACATTCCCAGTTGCGTGCAGCTTTTCCGATTCCACCGTACACAATCAGCTCGTCGGGGTTCTCGGCAACCTCTGGGTCCAGATTGTTCATCAGCATCCGCATGGGCGCTTCAGTAAGCCAGCTCTTGGCAGAAAGCTTACTGCCATGTGCTGCTTTTATGACGCGCGCATTGGTGCGGGGCGATTCAGGAATGGCCATATTTTCTTCCTTTTCTTACACGAGAGATAGAGCTAGAATAGCCCCATGTCAACCGCACAACCCTATACATATATTCCCGGAACCATTCCGCTATTGGTCAACATGCCACATACGGCGACGGATGTTCCCACATTTATTTCAGAGCGATTTACTGCGGCTGCAAAACCATTGCCGGACACAGACTGGCATATAGAAAAACTCTACTCTTTTGCACGTGAGCTTGGAGTACATTTATTGATTCCAAAATATTCGCGCTATGTAGTGGATTTAAACCGCAGCCCGGACAATGAGTCGCTCTACCCAGGAAAATTCACCACTGGCATTTGTCCACTTACCACATTTACCGGCGAGGCAGTGTATGAGAAGAATAGAGAACCGGACGAAAAAGAAATCAAACAACGTGTTGCCGATTACTGGCAACCTTATCATGACAAGTTGCAATCCATTCTCGACACACTAAAGCAGAAACATAAGCAGGTGATTTTGTTTGATGCACATTCTATCTGCTCGGTAGTTCCTAAATTGTTTGATGGCGTATTACCGGATTTAAATATTGGCACTGCCGACGGGCATTCTGCGGACAGTATTTTGAGTGAGAGATTTTTTGCCGCTGCAAAAGCCAGTTCTTATTCGGTAGTGTATAATGGTCGCTTCAAAGGCGGTTATAACACACGCCATTATGGCAAGCCAGGGCAGGGTGTACATGCGGTGCAGCTGGAGCTTGCGCAGCATAATTACATGGATGAAAATTACCCCTTTACTTACGACACAACAAAAGCCAAGCAATTACAAGCGGTTCTGCGTAAACTTCTTACTCAGCTTATTCAGGAAATCTAGCCGTATTTTCAGTTGGTTAGTGTTGTCATAAAAACTTAATATAAAATCAAGGGTTTACATTTGTCTTTACCCCCGATTTTCGCTAAAATTGACTCCATGACAATGTACCATTTTTCTGACGTTTCCGCGATCAAGGAAGTCGCCATTCACCACGATAGTGATCGGCTTCCGGTGGCTTTGATTGCCGCGGACACAAATATAACGGCAGAACAAACTGCAAAAATTCGTAAAATCATTGAAGAAAATGG
>JABDCC010000036.1 GCA_013288335.1 Alphaproteobacteria bacterium | reverse complement strand
GGGCTCAACGACATCACCGTCGAAAGCTTGGCAGCTAAAACCGGCAACCCGCGCTTTGCCTATGATTCTTACCGCCGTTTTATCCAGATGTATTCCGACGTAGTACTCGGCATCGACCATTACCACTTTGAAGAACTCTTAGAGGCCAAAAAGAATGATCGCGGCGTTGACCTAGATACCGGGCTTAATGCCGATGATTTGAAATCACTCGTTACCGAATATAAAGACAAAGTACAACGGGAATATAAAAAGCCATTTCCACAAGATGTGGAAGAGCAATTAAAAGGTGCAGTGCGTTCTGTGTTTGACTCCTGGATGAATGCGCGCGCCATCACTTACCGCCGCCTGCATGACATCCCTGAGAGCTGGGGAACTGCAGTTAACGTGCAATCCATGGTGTTTGGCAATATGGGCGACGACTGCGCAACCGGCGTTGCATTCACGCGCAATCCCTCCACTGGCGATAAAGCTTTTTACGGCGAATTTCTGGTAAATGCGCAAGGCGAAGACGTGGTCGCAGGTATCCGTACACCACAGCCCATCACCATCAAAGGCAAAGAAACCAGCGGCGCTGATCTTCCGAGCATGGAAGAAGTGATGCCGGATGTGTTTGCCGATCTGGTAAAAATTTATCAGAAGCTAGAAACCCATTACCGCGATATGCAGGACATAGAATTCACCGTGCAGAACCGCAAACTTTGGATGCTACAAACCCGCTCCGGCAAACGCACTGCGGCGGCAAGCGTGAAGATTGCAGTGGATATGGTGGCCGAAAAACTCATCACCAAAGAGCAAGCTTTAGAGCGCGTTGACCCAATGGCGCTCGATCAATTACTTCACCCAACGCTTGACCCGCAAGCGAAGAAAACTTTGGTCGCACGTGGCCTTCCGGCGTCACCTGGTGCAGCTGCCGGTATTGTAGTGTTCTCCGCCGAAGAAGCTGAACGCAGAGCGTTGCACAAAGAAAAAGTGATACTCGTACGCATTGAAACTTCACCGGAAGATATTCACGGCATGCATGCAGCGCAAGGCATACTCACCGCACGTGGCGGCATGACTTCTCATGCAGCAGTCGTTGCACGCGGCATGGGAAAACCCTGCGTATCCGGTGCAGGCGAAGTAAAAATAGACTACGCGGCAAAGATATTCAAATCCGGCGGACAAGTGGTAAAAGAAGGCGACTTCGTTACCATCAATGGCTCAAGCGGCGAAGTGTTCCTCGGCGCAGTTGCCACCGTGCAGCCGCAACTCTCCGGTGACTTTGAGAAGCTCATGGGCTGGGCAGATTCTGTGCGCACACTGAAAATTCGCACCAATGCCGAAACTCCGCTCGATGCCACCACCGCCCGCAAATACGGCGCCGAAGGTATCGGCCTTTGCCGCACTGAACATATGTTTTTTGACACTGATCGCATCATCGCCATGCGCGAAATGATCGTCTCCGATACCGTTGAGAAACGCAAAACTGCACTCGCCAAATTACTGCCGATGCAGCGTAAGGATTTTGCTGAAATATTCCGCATCATGACCGGGCTGCCAGTCACTATCCGCTTGCTTGACCCACCACTTCATGAGTTCCTGCCTAACACTGACGCTGAAATAAAAGAAGTGGCAAAAGCTTCCGGCGTGACGGTGGAATACGTCAAAAGCCGCGCGCATATTTTGCATGAATCCAACCCGATGCTTGGTCACCGCGGCTGCCGTTTGGGTATTACCTACCCGGAAATATACGAAATGCAGGCACGGGCCATTTTTGAAGCAGCCAGTGAAGTGGTAAAAGACACTAAGGAAAAAGTGATTCCTGAAATCATGATTCCCCTCGTGATGAATCCCAAAGAACTTGAAATGTTAAAGAAAGTAATTGATGACACTGCAAGCGCGGTTGCGAAAGAAACCGGCGTGAAGGTGGAATATCTGGTGGGCACCATGATTGAGCTGCCACGTGCGGCACTCCTTGCAAATGAAATCGCAAAATCCGCTGAGTTTTTCAGCTTCGGCACCAATGACTTAACGCAGACTACGCTTGGGCTTTCACGCGATGATTCTTCGTCGTTCATCGAAATCTATAAACAGAAAAACGTGATTGAAAGCGACCCGTTTGTAACCATCGACCAGCAAGGTGTGGGTGAGTTGATTAAGATTGCCGCTGAACGCGGGCGCAAAACCAGAAGCGATATCAAACTTGGAATCTGTGGTGAACATGGCGGCGACCCAGCCTCTATTGCGTTCTGCCAGACGATTGGGTTGGATTATGTTTCCTGCTCGCCTTACCGCGTACCAATTGCACGCCTTGCCGCAGCACAGGCAGCCATCCGCAGCAAAGCAGTAAAAGCCGCCGCAGCTTAAGCTTGAAAGTAAATATTATTTTCCAGCAGGGGTGAAATCGCGATCTTTGCCGCTGCGCTCTTTCTCGTAATTACGGGCGTATCCGCCTTCACTCGGCCTATTTTGCGTGGTAATTTTGCGATCTTGTATGTCTTTCTTTTTAGAAAAACGCAGCCCTTCGTCCGTACCAGCAGCTTCATTCTCACGCTTGCCAACAAACTCCTGCCAGAACCCATCTTGATCCTTAGCAGTCACTGCCATATTGCGTATTAAAGCTGTAGTATCCTCAAGATTCTTTTCTATATATTCCTTGCCACGACCATGACGTAAGGCGTTATTAAAATCTTTCTCTACTGCTTCATATTCTTCTATAAGGTCATCGCTAACACCCGCTTTTTCCAATCCTTCTCTGCCTTCGCGTACCACATTTCTCATGATATTAGTAAGTTCAGCGGAAAGTGACATATCCCCATCTGTATATTTGGCAACTTGCTCCTTAGGAACGCCCGCTGCTTCAAGTACACCTTTGGAAAAGAATAATACATACAAAGGTCTTTCTTCGTCAGTAAGATTATCCCAAGCTGCGACAGCATCTTTAGGAGAAAAAGGAGCTGCTTCGTAAAATTCCTTCTGATTTACCTTCGCGCTATATTTATCTACAAGCTTCTCACATTCTTCTTTAACTAATGCAACTTTGCCGTAAGTGATTCCCTTCTTATCAAATACAATGACTTTAGGATCATCCAGCAATTCAACGAGCGCATCGGGATGCAGTCTATCATGTATCAATGAATAAGAAATTTCTTCTATAATATGCTCGAACTTCTTACCGGCAGGTTTGTCCTTAATTCCCATATTGATGGCATGTTGTTCGAAAACTCCTTTTACCAAATGTGCAATATCACTGGTAGAGTCAGGCTCTTGTTCTTTGATTACATTCTTTAATTGCTGGATCTTACGCCATGCGGTTTGGGTTTTACCCACATTCTTTTCAAGATCACCACTAATCAAACCGGCAGCTATACCACCAAGTGGTGTTGCGTAGTTTCCATAGTTAAGAATTGTATTGATATCATCTAATTTTAGATCTTTAGGTTTAAAAAGACGGGAAAGAGAGCTCAATATACCATCAGTTTCTTCCTCTTTACCGCCCGCTGCCTTACCATCTGCGATAGGGGTTTTAACGAGCGGCTCCCGCATTGCTTTTAATTTTGTGATTTTTTCTTCAACGAAACGTTTTTCTTCATCAGTAGCATTCTTAGGCAACCGATCCCATAATTGTTCTGGATTATTAACCAGGTTTTTCTGTAGGCGTAGCACGTTCAGTATAATGCTTGGCAAGTTCCTTATTGTGCCAGCAAAGCTTGCGAGCATACTCTTTTTTGATTCTTTGAAGATTAAAGCGCGTTCGTAAGCAAGTGCGCTGAAATGGGTGGATAACACCCCACCAACGCCTACCTTCATATTATTATTGGCGGCTAAAACAGCAGAAGCCTCTTCCTTGAGTGCGTTCATCCCTTTAAATCCATTATGTATGGATTTTTTGAGGTTCATCAATAAATCAACAACCGGAATACCAAAACGCCAGGCAATTTCCGCAAATAATCCTACTCTTTGTGTGCGATCGGCCGGGGCTTTTAATGTTTCCGCGACCTGAATACCAAAACGCCTTGCTGTGGATGCACCTCTATCTGAGATCCAGTCTAATAACTTACCAACAAGACCATCAGCAATTGCAGCAAAATCCTTACCAACGTAAGTCTGTCTGCCGAAAAGACTAAAAGTACCTTTTTCTTTATCCACACTGATGTTCTTAGTTACAAAACTACCAACATCGGTTTTTGTCTCTTTATCAGCCATAAAATTTTACTTGTAGCCGCTTTAAATTAAATTCTCTCAATTGTCATATTAGCATTTAAATGTTACAAAATGATGAAGTTTTTGGTAATTTCTCACTATTCTTGCATTTATTTTCACTATTTTTAGACCCCCCATAACCCTATGATTCAGCAGTTATTTTCTGATCAAACATTCTTCTTATCGGTTAAGTGGTTGATAATAATTGGTATTATTGCGCTGCTTGCCTTCAGTATTCACTATGATGGTAAATGGGCACGGCAATATAGCGAAAAAACCCGCGATGTAAGCGGTATTCCTGAACTTCTGCATATGCTGCATTTGCGTAACCTTCAGATATTTGGTGTTATTGTGCTACTTATAATCATTATCGCCGCAAGCGATGTCCACAACGCCACCATGGCTGCAACCGGTGCACCGCCCGCCACAATAGCATTACAACCAACTGTTATTGCTAAAAATATTGCCGAAACATCCAATGATATTGATGCCTCAAAGCTCGTTCTTCCCCCTACTAATCGTATACCATTTTCCGATATTACCGAGTTCAGCGAGAAAAATAGTCGGCAACAGGCTTATATTGACTGGCTCAAGCAACGTTATGAAACCTGGCTCGTGACCTATTATTACCTGCAGAAATGCGGCAAGACTGGCGCGGGTGATTTAGAAATGATTATAAATTCTTTGAAGAAAGAATTGAGTGCTGCCAATGCTGAAAGCTCTGTAGAAAGAAATATTATTTCCGCCGCAACCGGCTCTTACACGGAAATGTATAGCAGCATACCCTGCGATGCCGCGCATGTAACCAGCACAAAATCTACTTATGATTCCAATATGTTATTAATTACTAACCCGACAAAGAAATAGCCAGAGATCAGAGCGTTTGCGCTTTCATTGTGTGCGAGGCAGCCGAGGTGAGGCGCGCAGAGTGTACAATTTAGTACATGAGCACGCTGAATCCGAAGGATAACGAAGCACACGATGAAAGCGCAAACGCTCTAGGCGATGATGTCGGGGTATATAGCATCCTGGAGTTTGCAAATCTCGTCTCGTAAGCCAAGTTTTTCTTTTTTGAGACGGTGGAGTTGAAAATCGTCCTTGAACTTATCGGCGTTTAATTCGTCAATCATAGCATCAAGCTCCTGATGACGTTGCGTAAGCGCCTCTAACTTCTTGATAAGTACCAGATAGTCTTCCATGCACAACACGCCAGAAAATGGTTGAGAAACGACCGTTTTACCGCAAACGGACGGTTATAATAGCAAAAAAGCACTGATCATGCACATGATTTTTTATGCGGGTGATTTTTCAGCTTTTTCTATAGAATTCCAACCTGTGAAAGCTTGGCGGAAAGTATCTCTTCATCAAACGGTTTCATAACATATTCATTAGCACCCGCCATGATTGCCTGTTGAATATGCCCGATATCGTTCTCGGTGGTGCAAAATATCACTATCGGCTTATCGCCGCCCGGCAATGCGCGTAACTTACCGATGAATTCCATGCCATCCATCACCGGCATGTACCAATCCAATAGGATAAGATCAGGAAATTGCTGGCTGCAAACCTCAAGCGCCTGCGCACCGTTTTCCGCTTCTAAAATATCAAACCCAAATTTCTCAACAATTCGGCTGGCAACTTTACGCACCACCCTCGAATCATCAACAATAAGGCAGGTCCTCATGTTATTCCAATATCATGCTGTCTGATTTCTTTTTGACTGGAGCGGCGGGCGCATTATCATCGTCTTCATCATCACCACAACCACCAAGAAAACTGCATAACCCTTTGCTTTCATCCGCAGCACAGGCGCTTAAAGAAAGCAACATGCCACTTAAAAGCAGAATTACAACGCCATCCTTAAATTTCATAAAATTCCCTTAGAATTTTAACAGTTTCTGTATATCCAAAATGATAATTAACTCTTCTTCTAATTTATAAATTCCTTCTGCTACTTCTTTCCAATGCGGGGAAAGATTTGCAGGAGGTTTCTCCATGAGCGCCGCCGGCAAATTTATAACTTCATCCACCGAATCCACGATTAGGCTGAAAAACTCACCTTTATATTCAACAACGACACTCATGACTTTAGAGAAATCAATTGGCTCTGATTTCTGCAATTCAAAACATATGCTTAAATCTATAGCAGTTACAATGCGGCCACGCAGGTTAAGTGAGCCAGCAATTTCAGGGGGTGAAAGAGGAACCTTGGTTACCTTCATGCCACGCAAAACATCGCGCACTGCCATAACCGATATGCCAAACAACTGGCCACCCACGCGCATAGTAACAAATTCTTTGCCTTTTTCATAGGCCAGTGAGTTTGCCGGAACTGTATGCTGGATTTGCAATTCATTACCCATCATGCGGTTTCCTTTTCACGGCTGTTCAAACGGTCGGCAATAGCATTTAACAGGTGAGCGCGGTCAGTTTTTAAAACCAGCTCTATAAATCCGGCTTGTTTGCTTTTACCTGTATTTGCTTCGCTCTTACTGGAGGTAAAGGCAAACATCGGTATATGGGATAATCTGGGGTTGTTACTACATACTTCTGCAAATTCAAACCCGTTCATTTCCGGCATCTCTATGTCACTTACTATGACATCGAACGCAGGATTGCTTTCAAGTAAAGCAAGCGCTTCTTTTGCATTGTTGACTGCTTTCACCTTATATCCTGCCGCTGTTAGAAATGGCACGTTGATGCTGCGAAAGAAGGGGCTATCTTCCACATATAACAGCCTGGAATCATTGCCTGCTTTAACCTGCATATCTTCATCAGCGCTAAAGCCTACGATATCGGCGAGTAGATTTGCGACATCAATGATATCCGTAGTTTTGCCCTCTATGACCATACCACCCAGGAATCTTTTATCTGTTGACGCTATCTTGATATCATAAGAGGCAACCACAATATCAATAATTTCATCCACCACCAATCCTAACGTTTTATTATCATAGCTAAATACTATAACCTGCTTGGCTCCGGTTTTAGGAAAGTTTTCCGTGCCAGTAATCGAACATAACCGCATAATATCCCCGCGATATTGCACAACCGGATGTTCACCTGAGAATTCTACATTTTTCATATTAATTTCTTCAAGCCGCGATACCAGTTCCAATGGCACGGCTTTTTGGGTCACCGCATCTGTCTTGAAAATAAGGAAATTGACTGAGTTACTGTTTTTAAGGCCCTGCTTCAGCTCATCGATGCTATCTCTGCCGCCGGTAATTTCCTGCTCGCCGGTTGCGCGTGCAAGGCCGTTAGGATCAAGTATCATGATCACGCTACCATCACCGAGGATGGTATTTCCGGAATAAAGCGGAATATGTTTTAGGATGGTCGAAGTCGGCTTTACAACAATCTCTTCGGTATCAAAAACCTTATCGACAATAAGTCCGAAACTATAACCACCCACCTTACACACCGCAATGAAGGAGATTTTTTCTGCTGTGTTATCTTTGGAGATATCAAGAGCTTGTGACAATGAAACCAG
>JABDCC010000035.1 GCA_013288335.1 Alphaproteobacteria bacterium | reverse complement strand
GCTCTTTGGGGTTCCAATGCAGTAAACGGTATTATCAACATAATTACCAAAAATGCAGCTGATACCCAAGGTATATACGGTAGTGAGCTAGTGGGTAATTACGATCGTTCCATGACTGATGTCAGGTATGGCGGAAAAATAAACGACAATGGTTATTACCGGGTTTATGGAAAAAATGATTACTCCGATGGTTTTCCGCTTGTCGGTGGCGGAGTGGATAACAATAACTGGAGTAATTCCAAAGTCGGTTTTCGATCGGATTTTAATTTAACCAGCGGAAACAAATTAACCGTTCAGGGGGATGCCTATAGCGCTATTGTAAATGAGAGCTCCTTTATACCAGAATTTAGTGGCTATGTTCCTTTTACTGATAAATTTAAGATAACTGGTGCAAATATACTTGGAAGATGGACAGAAAAAAATAGTGATGACATGACATCAACCTTTCAGGGGTATTTTGATTATTTTGGATTTGATTATACACTCTTTGAGAGCAAAATTTATACACTGGATTATGATTATCAGACCAATTGGAAAGCATCTGAACGGCATGATATTACATGGGGAGCTTCCGCTCGCTTAGTTGAAGCGCAAATGCAAGGGAGTGATACATTATCAACAAATGATTCAATTCTTGATCAGGGCATATTAAGCGCATTTTTGCAGGATCAAATAGCGTTGGTACCAAAATCAGTGTTTTTAACAGTGGGTTCCAAACTTGAGTATAATAGTTTTGTCGGAGTAGTGCCAGAACCAAGCGTCAGTATTTCTTGGTTACCTGACGATAAACAAACCGTCTGGGCTTCTATATCACATGCAGTCCGAACCCCGAGTATTCGTGAAACTAATTTAAATCTTAATGCGGGATTCGATCCTATAACCGGATTATTTGATCAACAATTGTATAATAAAGATTTTGATTCTGAAGAATTAACTGCTTATGAAATTGGCTATCGTATAAAACCAACAACGAATTTCAGTATAGATAATACTGCTTACATTAATGAGTATAATAAATTAAGTACACTTGAACCCCTTGCGCTTACGAATGGGGGAACGGTCCAACCTTTTCAGTTTGAGAATTTAGGCGCAGGACATTCTTACGGATTTGAAACCAGTGCATTATGGGACGTAACCTCACGCTGGAATTTAAAAGCAAATTATAGTTATATAAACTTACTGCTCGATCAAGGCTCAAGCCAAGATCCAAATTTCCAGTCCCAATCAGGGCAAGTACCGCATAATCAGTTTATGCTGCGCTCACAGCTCTTTCTGCCGCATGATGTTCAATTTATAAATACCGGTTATTATGTTGACAGTCTCCCCAGCTACTCGGTAAACAGCTATTTCCGTTTTGATACTGAGTTATTGTGGAAAGCGATGCCCGGTCTCGAGATTTCCCTTGTTGGCCAAAATATGTTTGACAGTCAGCATCTTGAATCAGGAAATACCTTGGCAGGAACAGCTGATTACATACCCGAAGCTTATTACGTCAAAGTTGCCGTTCGTTACTAAAAATTATTTATACAATCCTGTTTAGGAATCGTTATGAGCCTACCCTTTAAAATAAAGAATATACCTTTAGCGTTCTTGCTATTCTTTATTTTACACTCTTATTGCGTGCAAAGTGCCGAGATAACACCGGAAGAAGTAAAGGCAAAATACCTCCTATACTTACCAAAATATGTAAAAAGGACGACTGACTCAGCACCACTCAATAACATTTGCTACTATGAAAAAGTGGGTATTCCTGAAAGTGAAAGTGTCGGCCAGATATTAAGCAAGATGGTCAAAGGAAACACTGGCAGCAGTCAAATTAAAGTAAGATGGCTTAAGGACGCCGGCAATTTTGATGGATGTGATATTTTATTTATTCCGTCCAGTGAAGAAAGTAATATCGACGATATTATCGCAAAAACCCACTCCCTGCCAATCCTTACCGTAAGTGGTGCCAAACGTTTTATCTATCGCGGTGGTATGATTGGATTTGTATTGGAAGATGATAAAGTAAAACTGGAAGGCAATATAAAAAATATGGCTGCCAACGACATTGAGGCAGATGCTCAATTGCTGAATATCATGAAAAATGTGATACGAGATTAGAAGTTAAACCTAGGCTTCTTCTTTATTACTCAATGAGCTAGCGATATTATCTTTAAGCTCTATTTTTCTATCAATTATCAAACTAAGAAGATGGTCTTTAGAAGAATCGGATTCTTCTACGAAACCTGGATATGCAGGAATCCTTACATTATCATATATTTTCATGTCTTGCAGTCCAAGGGATGAAAAACATTTTTTGTAAAGCCTTCCATTTATCAGTGGTGCAGCGGCAAAACATACATAAACGCCTAAAGCTTCAGCTTTTCTGTAGGAGTGCATCAATATATTACGGGTAAATTCCCCAGTGCGATATTCCTCTAACAAAACCAATCCTGACATTTCTGCATAAGCTAACTCATTATTTTTAAGCTTTTCAAAATGGGACTGTACTCTAAATTCGTTATTTTCCATTGGAAGCCTTTGGGGCTTTCTTGGAGAGCTAACTGTGAGGCGTGCACCACCAACGCAAAAATTTCCAACACGCGCAATAAGTACGTGGCTCTTGCTATTATACTCGGCTTCAGAAGCCCTAAAGGCTGCCATATCATTTATAAGCAGACGGTTCTCGCGCTCATATATACCATTGCTGCCAAAACACTGATGAATCATCCCCGGGTCGCGAGTAAATTCAAATACTACTTCTTCGGCGTTCTTGTTTCTTCTCACATAACGGCGCGCAAGAGATTCTTCTCCCATACTTTCAAAGTACGTGGGCTTTGCTATCACCGCATCGGGAGCAGAGGAGTTAGAGCCGGAAATTATTGTATCAGTAGGGCAAACCATTCATCACCATCCACATCAAAGTATTAACATAAAAAACTAAAGTTAATGCATTGTTAATAACTTTATATGGCTGTTAAATCAAGTGAAATTTTTAGAAAACGCCAAATCCCTGTAAAAACACACAGATTTTTTATCTAAACTTCACACCATTTGGTTATATACAACACTCAACTATACAACCTAAGGCAAATTCTATGCCGCAATGATTTCTTGGGATTGAGCTTCAGGTAGGTTGCCGAGAATCTTGATCTCCCACTCAAGCAAGATACCCGAATGATGGAGTACTTGCTCGCGCACCTTCTCGCCAAGCGTTTCGATATCATAAGCCGTTGCATTTCCATTATTAATCATAAAATTGCAATGCATTTCCGATATTTGCGCTCCGCCTATTTTCATGCCACGGCAGCCAGCGGCTTCTATAAGTTTCCAGGCTTTAAAACCCTCGGGATTTTTGAAAGTACTACCACCGGTACGGCTTCGTACAGGTTGCGTATTTTGGCGCTGCTCGGCAATTTTTGCCGCATTGCTGGCGATAATATCAGATTTTTCTGCATGCCCCTGAAAAGTTGCCCGGGTAAACACCCAACCATAAGGCAAACCACATTTGCGATAGCTATAATTAAGCTTATCCGGCGTCATAACATGAATAGTGCCATGAGGGTCAACAACCTCGGCTTCAACGAGTATATCTTTAGTCTCGAAGCCATAAGCGCCTGCGTTCATGGCAAGTGCGCCACCAATGCCACCGGGTATTCCGCTTAAAAACTCCAAACCACCAATACCGTGGTTTTTTGCAAATTCTACCACATTGGAATTCAGGCATGCAGCCCCCACCGTAACTCTGTCACCTTCTGCATGGCAATCGGTGAATCCTCTTCCGAGCTTGATGACAACACCGCTGATTCCACCGTCACGAATGAGTATATTAGAGCCAACACCGAGCACTGTTACGGCAATATCAGAAGACTTATGTTTTAAAAACTGCGCGATATCCTGAGTGTTTTCTGGTTTAAACAGCACCTCGGCAAGGCCACCCACCTGGAACCAGTTGCTTTTTGCCAGATCGGCACCGGGGCGCAACTTTCCGCGCACAGATGGCAATCGTGAAATCAAAGAATGTTCAGATACTGCTAGTTCCAAGGCTTTTCCCTCGAGTGGAAGTTTCCACTGTTGTACACAAAAATGCTGAAAATTCAAGGAAAAGACTTAAATTATTTCAATATCCGGCTTAAATTTTCCATCTCGCGTGGCAGAGAATTTGCCCATTTACTGATGCTTCCCGCTCCCAAGCACACCACCAAATCACCCGATTGAGCGATGGATAAAACTGTTCCGGCGAGCGCTTTTTGGTCGGAAAGCGCTACTACATAACGATGTCCGGCGCTTTGCAGACCCTCTACCAGCGCATCACGGCTAATGCCCTCAATCGGTTCTTCACCGGCGGAATAGACATCGGCCACGACAACACAATCCGCATCATTAAAACAGGTGCAGAATTGCTCAAACAAATCACGCAGGCGAGTGTAACGATGGGGTTGTACCACGGCTATCACCTTGCCATCGGTTGCAGCAATCGACTCACGCGCGGCTTTCAAGGTTGCCTGAATTTCCACCGGATGGTGGGCGTAATCATCTATAATCGTGATACCATTTACCGTGCCTGTAGGTGTAAACCGACGCTTGACTCCACCAAATTTTGCAAACGCACCCTTTAGCGTTTCATTATCAATGGATAATTCCTGCGCGACCGAAACAATGGCAAGTGCATTGCGAATATTATGCTCACCGTACATCGGCAAGAATATGTCTTTAATGACTTCATCACTTTCGGCGATTTCCACATCAAAAATCTGACCTGCATCGGCGCGTCTTATATTCACTGCGCGGATATCCGCCTGTGGGCTCATCCCATAAGACATAATACGCCTGTCACGCACCTTGCCTATAAGCGCCTGCACTTCCGGGTGATCAATACACATCACTCCAAAGCCGTAAAAAGGGATATTATCAATAAATTGATGGAAAGCCTTGCGCAGATTATCAAAAGAGCCAAAATAATCGAGATGCTCAGGATCAATATTGGTAACAACAGCAATCGTCGCAGGCAGTTTTATAAATGTACCGTCCGATTCATCTGCCTCTACTACCATCCATTCACCAGCACCAATTTTGGCATTCGTGCCATACGCATTGATAATACCACCATTGATAACCGTTGGTTCAAGCTTAGCAGCGTCAAACAATGCAGCCATAAGCGAAGTAGTGGTCGTTTTTCCGTGCGTGCCGGCAATAGCCACCGACATTTTAAGACGCATAAGTTCTGCAAGCATTTCCGCGCGGCGCACTACCGGAATACGCGCGGCACGTGCGCCTACCACTTCCGGATTATCGGATTTTACAGCAGAAGAGATTACGATTGCAGAAGCATTTTTTATATTTATAGCATCGTGACCAATGGCAACTTTTATTCCGAGTCCACGCAATCTGTCGACATTTGCACCTTCCGCAATATCCGAGCCTTGCACTTTATAACCAAGGTTATGTAAAATTTCAGCAATGCCACTCATGCCAATACCGCCGATACCTACAAAATGAAGAATTCCAACATTCAGCGGCATGCTTGCCGCTATTGGAAAAGCCTTAAGACGCGAAGTAGCTGAAAATGTCATAACGCTTTCTCCCGCTTTAATTTACTTTGCGCTGCAATATGGAGTGCAAGCACTGCCAGGTCTGAAGCGGCATTCACCCTGCCCGCTTTGCGCGCCGCACTTGCAGCACGCGTTAAACTTTCTGGCAGGCTCAAAAATGCCTCAATACGACTAGAAAGTGCTGCAGCGGTAAAACCTTCCTGTGGTGTCATCCATCCGCCGCCAGATTCTTCAAGAGAGTTGGCATTATAGTACTGATGATTATCCATAGAAGTAGGCAGTGGCACTAATATAGAAGGCCGACCGGCAGCCGTTAATTCTGCAATAGTCGAAGCTCCCGCCCTTGCAATTACAAGATGTGCAGAGGCAAGGCGTGCAGGAATATCCGTAAAAAACGCAGATACATCAGCACTGATATTCATTTGCGCATACGCAATACGCGTTGTTTCTAAATCTTCTGGTCGGCATTGTTGATCCACCCGAATGCGTGAACGCAATGTTCCAGGAAGCGCTGCAATTGCCGCTGGCACGATCTGGCTAAATATGGCAGCGCCCTGACTTCCTCCCGTTACTAATATATGAATATTGCCATCATGGCTTAGCTCAGGATAGGGTATTGCGTGAAGCGCACGAATGGCCGCACGCACGGGATTACCGGTCAACACGGTTTTGGATTTATAGGGTTCATCAATAAAACGGGTATCGGGAAATGTAGTCGCAATTTTTGTGGTGCGTTTGGTAAGCAGGCGATTGGCGCGGCCAAGCACGGAATTCTGCTCGTGTATAACCGTTGGAATACCCATACCACTTGCGGCATACACAGTCGGAAATGAAGGGTAGCCGCCAAACCCAACCACTACATCGGGTTTGATTTTTTTTAGCAAGCGCCGCGCCTGAAATATTCCGACAGCGATATCAGTTACCGCACTTATTTTACCCGTGAAACCACGACCAAATGTTCCTGCACGTATCGTATAACGCTCAAGCGAGCCAAGTATTCCTTTATACTCACGCCCGCGTTTGTCTGTAATTAGCACTACACGGTAACCATGTGAATTCAGTTCTTCCGCTAAAGCTTCCGCAGGAAAAATATGTCCGCCCGTGCCGCCAGCGCCCAGAACTATTGTACAGTCCATACTCATATTTTCCTCGAGCGTTTTATCAGCCCATACATACTTATGAGCATCCATGACAGATTCAGTAAAAACGATGGTAGATTCCAAAATCGCATAAGAGAAATGATGATCGCCATAGGACCCATGATATTCATTACAAGATAGTTTAGTTCTGTGCTTTTTACTATGCCGCGTTGTTGGAGAAAATAGGCTATAACAACAATTCCTACACCAATCAATCCGATTATATTAAATAATGCGTCTGCAAAACCTATACTCATATGATTTTGCGCCTGATTTTAAGGATTCCGTAAATACTGATGGCTACCCATATACATTCCATTACAAAGCCTGCAAGGTTCCACGCAAAAAAAAGAGATAACATAATGGCAAACCCGCCAATGAGATTCAGCAGCAAATAACCAAGGCTCCGCTCTGTGTACATTCCATACTGCAATAAAAAATATGCTATAAGTATGGAGAGAGTTCCGCCGGTACCAATAACGTTAAATAGTATGTCCAATTCACTGCCTCTTTGTGCTCGCTTGACCGTAACGTCTGCGGGTGAAAGCAAGCATCATACCCATTCCGAGGGCAATCGCAATAAGTGAAGACCCGCCGTAGCTTAAAAAGGGTAATGTCATGCCCTTGGCTGGCAAAATATTCACCGCAACTCCCATGTTAATAATTGCCTGAATGCCAAACTGAGCAAGTAAGCCTGATACAGCTAACATCACAAAGAAATCATTCTCATGGCGCATACGATACATTCCTCGGATTACAATGAATCCGAAAAGAAAAACAATCAGCAGACAAGCAAAAAGACCAAATTCCTCACCTGCTACTGAAAACACAAAATCCGTATGCGAATCGGGAAGTAAAAGTTTTACCTTACCTTCGCCCGGCCCCTGCCCTAGCCAGCCACCATTAGCAAAAGCTTCGAGCGATTTTTCGACCTGATAATTATCGCCCGATGAAGGATCCAGAAAACTATCAATGCGCTTTTTAACATGCGAAAATAAATTATACGCACCAAACACCCCCACTAATCCAGCGATGGGTAATAAAACAATCCAGATAAAAGGAAGCC
>JABDCC010000034.1 GCA_013288335.1 Alphaproteobacteria bacterium | reverse complement strand
AGGAAACCCTTACACAACGGCCACAAGCGGCTCAGCTACCACTTGTTTCGACAATGGTGGAGTAACGGGGGCAATGCAATATTCCATGGGGCAAAATAAAGGCGCAGGAATTAACTGTGCGCTGTCACTCAAGATGCAGTAGGGCTAATAGTTGCATTTTATTAGTTAACACTCTACCAATAAACAAAATTCGCCCTAGGCATTGTAATGAACCTAAAATCCGGTTTTACCCTCATCGAACTTTCTATTGTTCTCGTGATTATCGGGCTGATTGTCGGCGGCGTACTGGTGGGGCAGGATCTCATCAAAGCTGCGGAAGTTCGCGCCACCATCTCACAGCTTCAGAAATATAATACTGCTACCAATACCTTCCGAAATAAATACGGCTACTTACCCGGTGATATTCCCGATCCACAGGCCAGTTCATTTGGTTTTAAGGCAAGAGGTACAGAACGGGGAACTGGTGATGGTAATGGAATATTAGAAGGCTATTGGAACTCTGGTTGCTACCGATCGGTTTTGCTGACAGGAGAGGAAGCTATGTTCTGGGTAGATTTGAGTGCCGCTAATCTTATAGAAGATCAGTTGAGCACCGCAACATCAACCACTGCCCCTCTTATAACACCCACAGCACTTACTACGCCCAGTTTAAACAGCTTTATGCCACTGGCAAAACTAGGAAACAACAATTACTTTTACGTACGTAGTCAGCCGACCAGTGTGGTGTGCGCTCCTGTAAACAATGGGATTAATTTCTTCGGTCTCATGAATGTTACAATTACCGATACCCATGGCGATCCAAGCGATACCCCTACGTTTACTTTGTCCGTAAAACAAGCTTACGCCATGGATCAGAAGATTGACGATGGGCTACCGCAAACCGGGAAGGTTACCGCCCAATTTCTGGGTTTAAATAGCGCTATTCGATGGGCTTCCGGAACGGCTTCGTCATCGGTTTACGGCGCTTCCCCCGGAACAGCAGCGGCAGCATCTTCAACTACTTGTTACGACAACGCAGGCAGCACTTCCAATCCCATGCAATATTCCATGGGACAAAATAGTGGCTCCGGAATGAATTGCGCGCTATCTTTTCAAATGCAATAGGAATTCAAGCCGACTTCGCCTGTGCAGCAACCGTTACCATAGCAGGACTCAGCAAGCGATCATGCAACACATAGCCCGCTTGCAATACCTGTAGAACCGTTCCGGGCGCAGCTTCCACAGTCTCCACGCTTGCCACTGCCTGATGGAAATTATGGTCGAATTTCTCACCGATTGGGTCAATGCGCTTGATGCCGTTGCGTTCAAAAATTCCCGAAAGTTCCTGGATGGTCATGTCGATTCCGTCACCCACCTGCTTCACTACTGCACTGGCCTCGCGAGCCTCTGCGCTTATGCTTGCCGAAGCGCGCACAAGATTTTCCAGTATAGAAACCATGTCGCGGGCGAATTTTGTGGTAGCGTATTTTGCAGTATCTTCGCTGTCGCGTTTAGCGCGCGCACGCACATTTTCCGTCTCCGCCATAGCACGCAGATACATATCTTTAAGCTTGGCAAGCTCTTCTTCGTATTTTGCCGCCTGCGATTCCAGAGTTTCCGGCGCTTGTTCGGCGCTTGTTTCTTCTGGTAATTCTTCCTGTGGTGTCTCTTCGGTCATAAGATTATCCGTTTTGTTTTTGCCATTACTAAATAGGCTGCTTCTGTAAAAATTCAAGTATTCCCTATATTCTTATAGTAACGCGGTCAAATTCCTTGCACGCCCGCACGGGCAAGCCTATACATTATCACCTTATTTAATAACAGTAATATTGGAGTGGTAATGGCACGTGTTTCTGGTCGCGCAAACAATGAACTTCGCAAAATAATATTAACGCCGGGAGTAAGCGCCTACGCAGAAGGCTCCTGCATGGTGGAATTCGGCGCAACGCGGGTGTTATGCACGGCCTCGGTCGATAGCAGCGTACCACCGTTTTTGCGCAATACCGGACGTGGCTGGGTGACTGCCGAATATGGCATGTTACCGCGCGCCACACACACACGCAGCCCGCGTGAGGCCGCTAAAGGCAAACAATCTGGCCGTACCCAGGAAATCCAACGCTTAGTGGGTCGCGCCTTACGCTCAGTAGTACATCTTGATAAACTCGGCGAACGCCAGATAACGATTGATTGCGATGTGATTGAGGCCGACGGTGGAACCCGCACTGCTGCTATTACCGGTGGCTATGTGGCGCTTCACATGGCTCTGCTAAAACTGCAAAAAGAGGGGCTGATCAAAACCATTCCCGCGCACTCTTTTGTTGCGGCTATTTCATGCGGCATCGTCAAAGGCGTTCCCGTGCTTGATCTCGAATATACCGAAGATAGTGGCGCGCAGGTCGATGCCAATTTTGTCATGACCGGTGATGGCAAGCTCGTAGAAATTCAGGGAACGGCGGAAGAAACTCCTTTTACTGAAGAAGAGTTTCACGCACTCATGAAGCTCGCCAAAAAGGGTATTGGCGAATTGGTAACCTTACAGAAAAAGGCGTTAGGGGTTGCATGAAAAATTTGGTGATAGCAAGTCACAATGAAGGCAAAGTAAGCGAGATAAGGCATTTGCTTGCCCCGCTTGGGTTCTCTGTGATTTCTGCACGCGAACTTGATTTGCCGGAGCCAGAAGAAACCGGCAGTAGTTTCGTAGAAAACGCCACACTAAAAGCCGAGCAAGCTGCCATGCTTTCCGGTGAATTTTCGCTCGCGGATGATTCCGGATTATGCGTCGAAGCATTAGACGGCGCCCCCGGAATTTATTCCGCGCGCTGGGCAGGTGAGAAAAAAGATTTTAATGCCGCCACCGCACGTATCACAGAAGAGCTACGACATAAGGGACTGGAGATTGAAGGCGCGCGAGCGTATTTTATTTGTGTGCTGGCGCTTTCCAGTCCTCATGAAAAGGTAAAAATATTTGAGGGCGAAGTGCATGGATATTTAACATTCCCTGCGCGCGGAAAACATGGATTTGGTTATGACCCTATTTTCATACCCGATGGCTATGAAATGACATTCGGAGAAATGGAGCCTTCCGCCAAACACGCTATTAGCCACCGCTTTATCGCATTTCAGAAATTTGTGGATTACTTGAAGAAAAATAAGTTAAATGAGAACATCTGAACGTTTTATAAAGGCAGCCCATGATTGAACTTTCCATCGTCATCCCGATGTATAATGAACAAGAAGTGCTGCCTAAGCTTTTTGAACGGCTGAAGCCTTGCCTTGAAGCTATTACTAAAAATTATGAAATTATCTGCGTCGACGACGGAAGCAAGGATGAAACTTGCACCATGCTGCGCGCTTATAATAATTTTGACGAGCGCATAAAAGTTATTCACCTGGCGCGCAATTTTGGCAAGGAAGCAGCACTCACCTGCGGTATTGATTATTCCTCTGGCCAGGCGGTAATTCCGTTTGATGCTGATTTGCAGGATCCACCTGAGTTGATTTCTGAATTAGTAGCACAGTGGCGAAAGGGCTACAAAGTGGTGCTTGCTACACGCCGCTCACGTGAGACTGATAGCTGGCTTAAACGCGTATCATCCGATTGGTTTTATAAACTAATTAACGTCGTTTCGACTGTACGCATTCCCCACCATACCGGTGATTTCCGCCTGATGGACGGGCAAGTGGTAGAGGCAGTCAAAAATCTGCCGGAACGCACGCGTTTCATGAAGGGGATTTTCGCCTGGGTTGGGTTTTCCACCACCACAGTCTATTTTGATCGCGAACCGCGCGCAGCAGGCACCACTACATGGAATTACTGGAAACTTTGGAAATTCGCACTCGACGGCATATTCTCTTTTACCAGTGTGCCGCTTCGCGTCTGGACGTATGTTGGCGCATTTATTTCGCTGGTTTCGTTTCTCTGGGCGATAAAGATTATCACTCGCACGATAATTTTTGGTATTGATGTTCCCGGCTACGCATCACTCATGGTGGCGGTGCTGTTCATGGGCGGCATGCAGCTCCTCAGCATTGGTATTATCGGTGAATATGTCGGGCGGATTTACAGCGAAACCAAACAACGTCCGCTCTATTTTGTCGAAGACACGGTGGGACTTTAATCAGCGGAGTAATAATTTAGGTTTGGGAATAACCAGGGCTGCGGCATCTTGCAATTTTTCCAGACCATCATCTATAATATCATTTTTTCCTACTTCAAAATTCATAATCTGTTTTACATCATCTGCGCTTTTCTCGAACATTCTCATTATGTTTTTAATTTGAGGCTCTAAACTCTGCTCGAGCGTAATCGCAGTAATATTCTGATTGATGGTATGCAGATCTATTTTGACCGCGTTGGCCTCAATAGGCGGATAGGCCTTTATGTTACCTTGCAGGATCCTGTCGCATAAAATTCGATGATAAGCCGAAGCCTCCAGCTTAAACCGCGTAAGATCCACTATATTGATTCCTTTATTATCCCTATGCCCCGCCAAGGTTAGCTCCGCTCTTTATACCCAGCAAAGTATTGGCTGCGTTTTTTACGTCTTCAAATTCTTTTATTGCTATTGGCTTTTCGCCAGCAGTGAATATTCCGATTTCCTTCAATCGTTCAAAATGACCACTCAGTTCAGAAGTTGTGTTCTGAATTTTTTGATTCAAAGCACCGAGTTTGTACTCCAAATAATCAATATGTCCTTCACGCAACATCTCTCGGAGTGCTTTTGATATTTCATCCAGAATTTTTTTCTTGCGCCCGTCTATTGCTTTCGTATCTTCGTCATAATGGCATTTTTCCAATAATTGGGCGGCAAAATCATGGGCATGACTACTAAAGTCCGATAAATTTGCTCTGTGTTGGAAGTTATCCTGTAGGCTGAGTTTGTGCTCTTCCTCTAATTCTGACATTTCTGGTCCCGCAGCCTGTAACCGGCCAAATTGCTCTTTAAGATTTTCTGCTTCTGCAGACGGAAAGAAAGTACTTAATTTTTCCAGCACATATGAGAAGTCTTCATTAATCAAATTTATTTGAGGCTCTAAACTTGTACCATTGAGATGCAATGTCGCACCGCTTTCAACCGCGCCTCTTGCCAGTCGCACTATATATTCCAACTCACCGTCCGATAACTGAATATTACTCTGATGATCATGGATCTGCTGAGCTAAATAACCACCAAAATTCTTACAATTTTGCTTAAACCTATTTAAATAAATTTCTCTTTCCTGATCCATTTTCTTACCATTCTGATTGTTGCGCCAATTGATAATAGCAAAAAATATGACAGATTTGTGTTAAGATTATGTTAAGAAAACCTTAACAAGCGACGTTTTTACGAAAAAATCGTTTAAATCCGAGAGGTTTTC
This sequence comes from Alphaproteobacteria bacterium, assembly GCA_013288335.1. Classification (GTDB taxonomy): domain Bacteria; phylum Pseudomonadota; class Alphaproteobacteria; order Rickettsiales; family JABCZZ01; genus JABCZZ01. The sequence continues at coordinate 2,467 of JABDCC010000034.1, read as the reverse complement.
TGCAAAAAATTCGCAAAAATTATTGACCAAGCCCGCAGAAATCATTAGGTTCTCTGCTCATTTTTGAAAGAATATATGGCCACTGCGTCCAAAAAAGCCGTTCGCAAAGATCCCGAACCCGCCGCCGAGATGACCGGTGCGGAAATGGTTGTGCGCGCTATTACCGATCAGGGAACTGACACGGTGTTTGGCTATCCCGGCGGCGCAGTACTGCCGATTTACGACGCATTATTCAAACAAAATTCCCTGCGCCACGTGCTTGTGCGCCATGAGCAGGCCGCAACCCATGCTGCCGAAGGCTATGCCCGCTCGACCGGCAAAGTGGCTGCTGTTATTGTGACCAGCGGCCCAGGTGCCACCAATGCAGTCACGGGACTCACCGACGCACTGATGGATTCCGTGCCGATGGTCTGCATCACCGGTCAGGTGCCTTCGCATCTGATTGGCTCTGATGCATTTCAGGAAGCCGATACCACCGGTATCACCCGCTCCTGCACCAAATATAATTACCTCGTGCGTGACGTAAATGACTTAGGCCGCATCATCCATGAAGCATTCTACATCGCCCGCACTGGCCGCCCGGGTCCGGTGGTGGTGGATGTGCCTAAGGATATTTTAAACCAGATGGGCACTTACCACGGCAAAAAAGATTCCGAGCGTAAATCCTATAATCCGCAAGTTACTGGCGATGCACGACAAATTGAAAAAGCCATAGAACTCATGGCAAATGCCAAACGTCCGATTTTTTATGTGGGCGGCGGGCTCATCAATGCTGGCGTAGAAGCCTGCGCAGACCTCACCGCTTTCGTGCGCATGACGGGCTTCCCCATCACCAACACGCTCATGGGGCTTGGCGCATACCCCGGCAATGACAAACAATTTGTCGGCATGCTCGGCATGCATGGCAGCTTAGAAGCCAACATGGCGATGCATGACTGTGACGTGATGATTTGCATCGGCGCGCGCTTTGACGATCGCGTGACCGGCAAGCTCGGCGGCTTCTCACCAAAATCTAAAAAAATCCATGTGGATATTGATGCGTCTTCCATCAACAAAAACGTGCGCGTGCATGTGCCTATCGTCGGTGATGCCGGTGTTGTAGTAAAACAATTAATGGCTGCATGGAAAACCGCAAAGCCCAAAATTGACAAAGCTTCACTCAATAAATGGTGGAAGCAGATTGACGGCTGGCGCAGTAAAAATAGCTTCAGCTACACTGCGACCAAGAAAGTGATCAAGCCACAATATGCGCTTGAGCGTTTATTTGAAGCAGTGAAAAAACAGGATTTTTATGTCACCACTGACGTTGGCCAGCACCAAATGTGGGCGGCGCAATTCCTAAAGTTTGATCGCCCCGGCCGCTGGATGACTTCGGGCGGCCTCGGCACTATGGGCTATGGCCTCCCCAGCGCCATCGGTGTGCAGATTGCGCATCCGACCAAGCCGGTTATTTGTGTTACCGGTGAAGCATCGTTTCTCATGAACATTCAGGAATTTTCCACACTCGCACAATATAATATTCCAGTAAAAGTACTGATCCTCAATAACGGTTACATGGGTATGGTGCGCCAGTGGCAGGAGATGTTCCACGGCGAGCGTTACTCCGAATCTTTCATGGAAGGCCTGCCCGATTTCGTAAAACTCTCCGAAGCGTATGGCTTGAAGGGATTGCGCGCGACTAAAGTCGGCGAAGTGGATAAAGTCATCAAGGAAATGATGGCCTGCAAAGGTCCGGTGATTGTTGATATGGTGGTGGACCAGAATGAAAATGTCTACCCAATGATTCCCGCGGGCGCCGCGCATAATGAAATTGTGCTTGGGCCGGAATCGCGCAATGACGGCAAGTTAGACAAGAATCAGGTTTAACATGTCAGACATTGTATACGATATCCCCGAAGTACATGAGACGAGTTCGCGCCACACGCTTGCCGTAGTAGTCGATAACGAATTCGGTGTGCTTGCGCGCGTCATCGGTTTGTTTTCCGGTCGTGGTTATAACATTGAAAGCTTAACCGTTGCTGAAGTCGAGCATGATAAAAAACTCTCGCGCATCACGATTGTTACTTCCGGCAGCGAGATGGTGATTGAGCAGATTAAGCGCCTGCTCGAGCGCATGGTTCCGGTTTATAAAGTAAATGACCTAACCGTGGAAGGTGCGCATGTAGAGCTTGAACTGGCGCTCGTGAAAATAAAAGGCGCTGGCGATAAAATGAAAGAAATTTTACGCATTGCCGAAGTGTTTCGTGCGCGCTCGGTCGATGCTTCACAGGATCATTTTATTTTTGAAGTGACCGGAACGAGCGAGCAGATAAACACATTTATCAGCCTAATGAGCCCATTGGGCCTTACCGAAATGGCGCGCTCAGGCGTAGTTGCAATATCTAAAGGTAAAAAGAAATAACTATTAACAAGGAGCAGGATAATGAAAGTTTATTACGATAAAGACGCGGATTTAAAACTCATCAGA
>JABDCC010000033.1:2548-9022 GCA_013288335.1 Alphaproteobacteria bacterium | reverse complement strand
AACTGGCTTGCAGGCGAGTTTCAGGAACTCAACGTCCAGGTAAAACTGCGCTCGGCGCAAACACCGGTAGAAGCCACTATAAAACACTTGGAAGGCAACGCAGCCGAAGTGACGTTGTTTAATCCGCGTGAAGCAGTAGCTCCTGGTCAGGCTTGCGTTATTTATGATGGCAACCGCGTGCTTGGCGGTGGCTGGATAAAAATTAGGCAGTAATCGTCTGGCTTTTATCAGAGAGAATATCATCCATCGGTTTTACCGGAAAATCACGGGTGACCTGAAAAGTGAGAGTGCCGCGAAAGCCTGTTTGTTCAGCAGCGCTTCTGTAGATGGAAACTATTTCTGACTGATCTTCTTTGGAAAACATAGTGCGGCTGCGCACCATCAGATCAAATGCAGTGGATTGATCTTTTTTGCGTACTAATCCGTCCATCTGCACACCGCCAATTTCCGAGAGATCCACTTCAACCACAAACCGGGTGCCGCCATTTGGTACAAAGCAAATATCCTGACTATCGGGTTTGGCAAATACCGGTAGTTTATATTTCTCAGCAAGCTCGCGCGTATGTTCTTTGCGGAATCCACCAAGTGGGAAACGTAAATAATCGAGCTGATCGCTGGTGGTTGCAAAGAGGAAATAGCTCTGATCTTTGCTGCTATCTACTGCGCAGTGTAGTTCTGCACCGGATGCTCCTACTTCGCGGCGCACATAATGGCCGGTGGCAAGCGCATCGGCATTTAAATCACGCGCCGTGCTGAGCAGATCGCGGAATTTTACTGACTGGTTGCATTTGATGCAGGGTACGGGGGTTTCGCCGCTTAAGTAACTCTCGACAAAATCATCCATTACCGATTCTTTGAATTTATTTTCGTAGTTGAGCACGTAATGGGGAATGTCGAGTTGGGCAGCAACTTTGCGGGCGTCGTCAATATCCTGCCCGGCGCAGCATGCACCTTTTTTGCCAATCATCGCGCCGTGATCATAGAGCTGCAGCGTGATGCCAACCACGTCATAGCCCTGTTCTTTGAGCATGGCGGCGACCACGGAACTATCCACGCCGCCCGACATGGCAACCACCACACGCGTGTCTTTCGGCGCTTTATCGATGTTGAGTGAATTCATAGTATTTTAAGTATAATCAGAGGCCAAAACATCGCCCCTGATATACTAATTACTGCTCTCTGGCAACTTCCTTACGCAAACGCCTCTTCCCAAGTGCCGGTGGTAGCCGCTTTGGTGTATTCGGTCACGCGGTTTTCGAAGAAGTTAGTGTGCTCGACGCCGTTTAAGATTTCATCCATCCAAGGCAGCGGATTTTTGCTCACTTTATAGATAGGATCGAGTCCAAGTTGAAGCAAACGGCGGTCAGCGATGTAGCGGATATATTGCTTTACTTCTTCGGCAGTTAAACCTTCTATGCCGCCAACACCGAATGCCAAGTCAACGAAGTTGTCTTCAAGCATAATGATGGTGTCGCAAATCTTATATAGATCAACCTTCAGTGCTTCATGCTCAACGTCAGGATTTTCTGAGATGAAGGTTTTGAATAAGCGGATGATAGATTCGGTATGCAGGCTTTCATCGCGTGCCGACCAGGCAACAATCTGCCCCATGCCACGCATTTTTCCAAAGCGTTGGAAGTTGAGCAGAATCGCAAAAGATGCAAAAAGCTGTAGCCCTTCAGTAAACGCACCAAACGCAGCGAGTGTACGGGCAATGGCGTTATTATCTTCGACGCCGAATTGCTGCATGTAGTCGTACTTGTCTTTCATTTCTTTGTATTTAAGAAATGCGGTGTATTCATCATCCGGCATGCCGAGCGTATCAATCAGATGTGAATAAGCAGCGATATGAATCGTTTCCATGTTGGAAAATGCTGCAAGCATCATCTGCACTTCGGTGGGTTTAAATACCCGTGCATAATTTTTCATGTAGCAGTTATTTACTTCAATATCGGCTTGCGTAAAGAAGCGAAAAATCTGGGTAAGCAGATGTTTTTCTTCTGGTTTTAACGTGGTTTTCCAGTCTTTTACATCGTCAGCGAGCGGCACTTCTTCCGGCAACCAATGTATGCGCTGTTGCATCAGCCACGCCTCGTATGCCCACGGATAAGAGAATGGTTTGTAGATATGCGGGGCGTCGAGTAGTGACATGAAAATCTCCAAATGATGTAAAGGTTAAAGGGTAATTTCGGCGGTGTTTAAGACAATTTCGGCGTAAGATTAGAGAGCGGTCTGGCAAAAAGTTCGTCAGCACCGAACACCGGCTGCTCCATTTTTCGTATATGCTGTTCGATATTGCGCCTCTCAAATTCACTTAGGAAAGGCGACTCTGCATCTTGTGTGTAAATCGCAGCATACAGAATACCCCCAAGCGCATTACGGCGCCAGAAGGTGCGGCGTTCGTTGTTGAGCACGCTGAATTTTACATTGTCGGATTCGCTGACATCAAGCACAAACGGTAGCTGGAATCCTTGGGTCGCGATAATGAACACGCCGGGTTTTTCTTCGAGTTCATGCGGGCTTGCGAACCAGCCGGACACTGTGTGATTCCAGCGAGTGAAAATTCTTTCCTGAGGATGAGGTGCAAGTTTAGTTGCCATGATTTCTCCTATAGTTTAGTTGGATACTAAAATAAAAGATGAAAGGATTTCTCCTCTCATCTTCCATCATTCCTATTTACTGACAGGCCAGACATTCTTCATATTTGTCTGATTGATACATAGCGGTCGGCCGCTTTTTGACGAGTGACATCTCAAGCTGCAAACCCGTGCCTTCCACCTTATGCGACACTTTTTCGGCGCGTTGCAATGAGGTTGAGCGGCAGTAATAAAGGCTTTTCATGCCTTTCTTCCAGGCGTTGAAATGCAACAAATGCAAATCACGCTTGTGAATATCCGGCGACAGGAACAAATTAACCGATTGTGCCTGGCAGATATAAGGGGTGCGATCGGCGGAATGTTCGAGTATCCAGCGCTGATCAATTTCCGGTGCGGTTTTAAAGACGAGTTTTTCATCTTCAGATAAGAAATCCAGATGCTGCACGGAGCCTTCATGCGAAGAAATAGAGCTCCATACATCTTCATCATTCATATCGTACTTTTCAAGCAGTTGAGTGAGATGCTTGTTGCGAACATTGAAGGAGCCGGAAAGTGTTTTCTGAGTGAAGCTGTTTGCTGCATAGGGTTCAACACCGGGTGAAGAATTGCCAGCAATAATGGAAATCGATGCGGTCGGCGCAATTGCCATTTTATTGCTGAAGCGTTCCATGACGTTGCATTCTGCTGCATCCGGGCATGCGCCTTTTTCTTCGGCGAGCTTGCGTGAGGCGGCATCTACTGCGGCACGGATATTTAAGAAAATCTTTTTGTTCCACACTTTTGCAATCACCGATTCAAACGGAATCATTTTGCCTTGCAGGTAAGAATGGAAACCCATCACACCTAGACCCACACTGCGCTCGCGCATTGCAGAGTATTTCGCACGCGCCATGCTGTCCGGTGCGGTATCAATGAAATCTTGCAGAACATTGTCGAGGAAGCGCATCACATCTTCAATGAATTGCTGATTATTAGACCATTCGTCATACGTCTCTAAGTTCAGTGATGACAAGCAGCACACAGCAGTGCGCTCCTTGCCTAAATGATCTTCGCCGGTTGGCAAAGTGATTTCACTGCAGAGGTTTGAGGTTTTTACGAGAAGCCCCAGTTCTTTGTGATGCTCGGGGATTCCACGGTTCACATTGTCGATGAATAAAATATAAGGCTCGCCGGTTTCAACACGTGCAGTCAAAAGTTTTATCCAGAGATCACGAGCTTTCACAGTGCTGATTACCTGCTTGCTCTTGGGGCTGAGCAAATTCCATTTTTCATCATTTTCCACTGCTTCCATAAACGCATCGCTTACGGCAACGCCGTGATGGATGTTGAGTGCTTTACGATTAGGATCACCACCGGTTGGGCGGCGTATATCAATGAATTCTTCAATTTCAGGGTGGTCAATCGGCATGTAAACAGCAGAGCTGCCACGGCGCAAAGATCCTTGTGAGATGGCAAGAGTGAGAGAATCCTGCACGCGCATGAAAGGCACTACACCGGAAGTCTTTCCGTTGCCGCGTACTTTTTCACCGATAGAACGAAGGTTGCCCCAATAGCTGCCGATGCCGCCACCGCGTGCGGCAAGCCAGACATTTTCATTCCAGAGATTGACGATGCCTTCTAAGCTATCCTGCGTTTCGTTTAAGAAACATGAAATGGGAAGGCCGCGATTGCTGCCGCCATTGGAAAGAATCGGAGTGGCGGGCATGAACCAGAGTTTGCTGATGTAATCATATAGACGTTGCGAATGGGCGTAATCGTCGGCGTAAAATTTAGCTACTCGTACGAACATGTCCTGGAAACTTTCACCCTCAAGTAAATAACGATCCTGTAATGTCGCCTTGCCAAAATGGGTAAGTTTGCTATCGCGTGAACGGTCTATTTGGATTTGCTGCATAAATCTCCCTCAGTTGTTCAGCTATGTTGTTTTTGCTCTTCGCAGTTTGTCTTTTTCTGCAACATTTACGTTGCGAGGCTGAGTAATAATTTTATAAACCTTGCTTTGAAGATGTCAACATCTAGCATAATATATTACTTGAACTACTATATGTAGTAGGTTAGTCGGTTTTGCCTTTCATCGCAAAAATAGAAATTTACAAAGAATTTATATGAGACTCAAATGATTGAGCGGCTTTGCGCTATGAACATCCTTTGAGTGAAACTAAGTATAATATAGTGATGATAAAATTACTATATTTTTTTCAAACACCACTTGACCGTGGCATTATTACACGGATTTGCTGTCTGGTTGGGTGCTTATATAATAATCCACTGTCTTTTTGAGTGAGGTTTCAAAATCGGTGGTGGGTTGCCAGTCAAGAAGCGTTTGTGCTTTTTTGATACTTGGGACACGTCTTCCTACATCCTGATAGCCTTTGCCATAATGTTCGTCGGCGGTGGTGGTCGTTATTTTGGTAATAGTGTTTTTGAATTCGGGATTATTTTTCACTATCGCAAGCAATGATTCTGCCAGTTGTTTTATAGTTGCTTCATTATCGGGGCTGCCGATATTGATGATCTGACTATCGGCACAGCCATTTTTATTTTCAATAATGCGCATGAGTGCCTCAATCGCATCATCTATATAAAGGAAGCAACGCTGTTGGCTGCCATCACCCACCAATTGAATATCGCGGTTATGGAATATATCGCTTAGGAATTGCGAAACCACACGACTGCTTTTGCCTTTGTTCGACCAGACATTGTCGAGCCCAGGTCCCATCCAGTTAAAGGGACGGAAAAGAGTAAACTGCAAATCACCGCGTGCGCCGTATGCATAAATAACGCGGTCCATCATCTGTTTGCTGCAGGAATAAATCCAACGTTGCTTATGAATAGGGCCGGTTACTAAGCGGCTTTCTTCCTCGTCATAAGGCAGATCGTCGCTCATGCCATATACTTCTGAAGTCGATGGGAAGATGAGGCGTTTCTTATATTTTACACAGTCACGCACTACAGCGAGGTTTGCTTCAAAATCAAGTTCAAACACTGAAATAGGGTTGCTGACGTAAGTGGCGGGCGTTGCAATTGCGACCAGCGGAAGCACTACATCTACTTGTTTCACCTGATCTTCAATCCATGCACGACTCTCACGCATATCGGCTTTTAAGAAGCCAACATTTTTATGCGAGATCAAGTCACCGAGTTTGTCGGTTGCTATATCCAGCGCGGTAATTTTCCATTCCGGTTGGTGCTCCACGATATGGGCAATTAAATTACTGCCAATAAAACCGTTGGCACCTAGGATTAATATTTTCATTTATTTATGGCCTTGAATTATCGAGAACTGAGCGGATTACATAGCGTGGGCGCTGGCGCACTTCCAGATAAATGCGTCCTACATATTCGCCTATAATACCAAGCCCGGTAATAGTGACGCCAACGAGCAAGAACAATATGCCAAACAGGGTAAACAAGCCTTCCGATTCCGGCCCGATGAAAATACGACGGAATGCCAATACCAATACCAGCAACCCGCTTAAACCGGATAGTGCCAAACCGAAAATAGTAAAAAGCTGTAGTGGCACCAGTGAAAAACCAGTCACCAGATCAAAATTGTAACGGATGAGTTTGTACAGGTTATAATTGGAAACACCGCCATGGCGTTCTTCGTGGGCGACTTCCACTTCGGCTGGATTATTGGCAAAATACTGAGCAAGTGCAGTGATAAACGGTGTGCTTTCACGGCTTTCCACAATCATTCTTACAATATTATGTCTGTAGGCGCGCAGCATGCATCCCTGATCCCGCATTTCTATTTTGGTAATTTTAGCGCGCACTATATTAGACATTTTGGAAATAAATTTGCGATAAGCAGAATCAAGGCGGTTGCCGCGATAGCCGCCTACCACATCATGCCCGTGCATTTTGCCGGATTACC
>JABDCC010000033.1:0-2538 GCA_013288335.1 Alphaproteobacteria bacterium | reverse complement strand
CCTTGATTCTGCTTATCGCAAATTTATTTCCAAAATGTCTAATATAGTGCGAGCAGTTTCGGTATTTCTTCAGGGGGGTTCTGTAAATCGGCGTCGAGTGTAACTACCACATCGCCCTGTGCCATTTCAAACCCTGCCATAATCGCCGGGTGCTGACCGTAATTGCGCGCGAATTCAATCACGCGGATGACATCGGGACGCGCTGCATGGATACGGGTGAGGATGGCTTGCGAATCGTCTTTGCTGCCGTCGTTAGTCAGAATTACTTCATATGGCTTGTGCAAAGCATCCAGCACTGGCAGGAGCCTTGAGCATAAATGCTCAAGATTTGCAGATTCATTATAGACCGGAATTACGACACTTAAATACATATAAAAATCCTCAAAAATTTATACCAGTACCTCTTGCACGGCATCCACCACGCGGTCAAGTTCTGATTGCGTCATTGTTGGAAAAAGTGGCAGGCTGCAGATGCGCGCGCCGACATTCTCAGCATGGGGGAAATCACCTTGCTTGAATCCGTATGTTTCACGGTAGAAGGTGAAAAGATGAGCACACACATAATGCATGCCGATGCCGATATTTTTTTCTTTCATTTTTTCAATGAATGTATCGCGCTCAGGAACAAGTACAGTCAATAAATGCCACGCATGTTTATGCGCATATGCAGGATCTGCAGGCAGGAAAATTTTCTCCAGAGAGGCAAGGCGCTCACGATATTGTTTTACCAATTGCGTGCGTGAGTCGATGAACCCATCCAGCATAGGGAGCTGGCGTAAACCAATTGCTGCTTGAATATCCATCATATTATATTTGAATCCGGGAGTTACCACATCGTAATGCTGCGAGCCGGATTTGCTGAAGCGGTTAAAGGCCTCGCGGTCAATTCCGTGAAAGCGCAGACGCTCGATTTTTTGTAATACATCTTTATCATCGGTGATAACTGCGCCGCCTTCACCGGTTGTCATATTTTTATTAGGGTGAAAACTCATCACCTGAATATCGCCGAAACCGCCAATCTTTTGGCCGTTATATTCTGCGCCAATCGCATGAGCACAATCTTCGATAACACGCAGATTATGTTTTTTAGCAGTAGCATAAAGCGTATCTAAATCCACAGGTAATCCGGCAAAATGCACGGGCACAATCGCGCGGGTTCGCGGGGTTATTGCGGCTTCCAGCAAGGACATGTCCATATTGCGGGTATTTGGATCAATATCAATAAGCACCGGTTTGCCGCCTGCCTGCACAATAGTGTTCAAGGTTGCAACAAAGGTAAGTGGTGTGGTGATGACTTCATCGCCTTCGCGAAGGCCAATAGCAAGTAAGGCTAACTGCAATCCGGCGGTAGCAGAAGATATAGCGCGCGCTTGCCGTCCACCAAAATAGGCGGATAAATCTTTTTCAAATTGGGCAACTTTAGGGCCAGTCGTTAGCCAGCCCGAGCGCAATACTGCTTCCACATCGCGATACGTTTCTTCACTTAAGCAAGGTTTTGCAAATGTAAGAAAGGGAGCATTTTCATCTGTTTTTTTATTGGTCATGTTTTGGACTCTGCTTTTTTTGCCGGGGCTGTCCCTTTAGAAGGCTCAGGCAAGCGGTTTATGAATAAAATATTGCGTCCGTCCTGCCGTACTGCATAAAGATGCATATCTTCCGCTTTTTTATCTTTGGTTAATCGCAGAAAAGTTTCTTCGCGCATAATAGCAAACATGGGATGATCATTTCTGAGCCAACGTCTCCAGAACTCGTCATTACTTATCATCCAGGCGGCAGTATCTTCGTGGCTCGCGCCGAAATCAAGCTCACTGGATTGCCAGCCGACCACTGTTACTTTGCGGCCAAGATACACGGGCAAGTCCTGATAATATTCATCATATGCCACTACCTCGTCTTTGGTAGGTTCCATGTTAATGATGCTCGCCAACAACTTCATGGAATCCTTGTTATAATGCGCTGCAACCCGGTCACCCATATATGCAATGGTAACAGCACTGATGATAAGTGCCATGATGACATGCCGATTTCTTCCCTGAATGTAAGTAATAAGTATTGCAGCCGCTGCAATAGTTGCAGCAATAGAAAGCGCTAATACATCATCTCCGCCTTGTGTGAGCGCAGTCACAACTTTACTGTCTGCATCTTGCGTATGTATGATAAGCGAAGGTAATAACGCTGTGCCAAGTAGCAGCAGGATTGTTACTATTAATCCAAGACCAAAATAAGAGGACGGCTTTTCTTCCCATACTCCCACAAAATACTTACCAATAAGCACAGCAATAGGAGGAAAGATAGGCAGTATATAAGGAATGAGTTTGGAATCGGACAGTGAGAAGAACAATAATATAAATGCGATCCAGATGAACAGAAAAAGCGGAGTGCCATCGATTTTACGATTCTGCCAGAAACCAGTTAATCCCGATTTGACTGCCTGGGTTGCAAAACTTATCCAGGGGAAAAGCCCTGCGATCAAAACAACGGCAAAGAACCAGAACGGCTGATAGCGACCATGGGCTTTTGTAAGGTAGCGTTCAAAAT
>JABDCC010000032.1 GCA_013288335.1 Alphaproteobacteria bacterium | reverse complement strand
CCGGTTTTTTCATTGTCTTTTGCATCATCCTCGAGCTTTTTTCTGGTCGCCTGGTCTAACCCTTCCAAATCACTTTCGTTAATAAACAATACTGCTTCCGCGATAGTTGCTTTTTTAAGATTTGTTGCAAATTTAGATCCAAGTTCACTCAGCTCTCTATCTATTTCCGCCAGTCGGCGCTGCTCATCTGCACCAAGAAACGCCCCGTTATCCCTAAAATTAGTGTTATAGCAAAGATCATAGAAAACTCTATTCTCACCGCTTTCAGGTCTTGCGACCTGTCTGAACAGGGCAATTAAATCAGAATTCTGAACTATTCTCTGTTTGTTACTTGAAATTCCATCTCTTATTAACGGATCTACTTCGTCTAAAATGTCAGTTGCACGAACACTGCTCATATGATTCAGGATGCATATGAGGCGATCAAATTCATAAAATAATGTGTCAAATGGCTTGATTGTGTTTTCAAAGCTCGCCGGTTTACTGAGTATTATCGCCAGTCTTGATTCGGCGTCTCGGATAGCAACCTCAAGTGCTTCCTTAAAGTAACCAGCTATTTCTTCATTTTGCAGCCTTGCTTGCGCGCGTTGCGCTTCATCACCTTCATCTAAAGCAAGTGGCGTTAGCTTATCAAATGGTGGAATTCTATAATCTTCAAGAAGTGGGTTAGCCATGTAATTTACCTGCTAAATTAATTAGGATTAGATCTGGTATATTAAGAAATATTAACAAAAGGTCAATAGGAATACTCATATATATCATTTTGTATATGTCTCCTAATAATCTAGGCAATTGCTTGGCGAATTTCCGTCCTCGGACTTTTATTCAAGAACCGGTCGGAGAGAGTTGCTAGAAGAGAAATTATATTCTGCTTAATCCATTCTTTTTTATTCACTTTCCTATGCTAGCAATCCTGCATTTCCAGTCTGGAACAATGCATTAAAAATGAGGTTTTACAATGCATTAGATGTTTCTTAATTATTAATATATATTATTGACTTATTAATATAATTTCAATAGTTTGCGTTTGTAAATAGAATTTACTAAAATATATAAAATTATAAAAATAAATTAAGTTCATGGCCACTGATTCTAACGGTAAAAACCCCTATCAAATATATGCGGGAGAGATTACTAATCCTGCCACCGATCCGGCAGTAAGAGATCCGCTGCCTTCGGGTAACAGACCTCTCCAACGATTCCAAGCGAGCCGGGACAAAGCAGAGGATGTTAACCTTACAGCGCAGAACCTTGCCAAATTCTTAATGCTCGCTATGGAAATGTCGATTCTGAGAAGAGGTCTTTATGAAGAGATCATCAGCATAAAAAGTAAAGCTCTTGGTATAGATGTTAATCTTTCAGAATTACAAAAAACAAAGCTAAGAGAATTTAACCCGTTTCTAGAAAGTGAGTGGAACAGCCTGGAGGAAAGCACCGGAATTAAGCTAGAGCGCAGCACCGTAATTAAAAATAATGGGGAATATGAAACTCTAAACGAAAGTATAAAGGATAAATGGTATAAACAGCGTGCAGATTTTGCCAAATCTGCGAAATCTATTTCATTAGATGCACTTTTTACCCGTGTTGCGGAAGAAGTTGTGAAAATCGTGGCAGGTAGAATAAATTCTCAGGTTAGCCGCAGGCTAAGCAACAAGATGTTGCAGAACACGGCAATGGAAGTGATTAACAACGTATTGACGGCGCATCCGAACGGCAAATTGCATAGCAAACTGGAACCTTACCTAGGCGCTTTAGTAAGTGGCCTGCTTTCTGAAAGTGGCTTTGAAGCTTTGAAAGATATTGGAAGATGGAATGGCAAAGAAGTAAACATGGCATATCTGAGAAAATTTGATACTACAAATTATCTTTTTTATGACAATTATTATGCAGACCAGTTTGAGGAAGATAGCAACGGTAATAATATAAAAAACGTAACAGGTTACGGAGCTCTTGTAGCGATATGGTCCTACCATTCAAAACCCGCTAAAATGACGCCGGCAGAAGAGCGTGCGAGACAAAGACAATGGGTAAGCACTTCTTATAATGCCTGTTCAAGCTATATGGAAGCCTTTAAAAGGCAGTTCGAGCCCGCAGCAAATACAAGAGCTTCTTTTGAAGATTGTACAAAGCAAAGAAAAACTGATTGGGGGGTAAAGAGAGGTTTTGCATCAATTGAAGAGCTTGACCAGATACGCCCGCCCGGGGCCCGCAGCTGGGTAATTGGTGATGCAGATGGAAAAAACGCCACACAGCCTGAAACAGTAAAACAGGGCATTATTGAGTCACGCGCGCATCCGCTGACGCTACACGCTGAGGCATTCCAGGAAATAATGGATATACTTGATGAAAATCAAGGCCGGATTCACCTGTATCATCCGATGCATGCTGTTCTTGGCAAAGCCCGTAACGAGATTGCAGAACTTAAAGCTTTGGTAGAGAAAGAAATACAGGCCACAGAACTTGATAAGATGGGCGCTCATTTAGATGCAAACATGCTTGCTAGAAGCATTAACGAGATAAAGACTAAATATGAAGATCAGAATGTCTTTTTCGATAGCCTGGATGAAGCAGGGTTCCCTCAGCATAGTTACTCTAAACTCGATGTCTTATATGTGAATGTCCGCAGATGCGGTGAATTCTTCCCGCCGGTAGAAAATCGCCAAAACGCGGAACAACATCACCGGGCATTATCTTATCTAGGCAAACTGCTTCAAAATGAAGGATTGGGTGACTTTGCAAATATCGCCGAAGACCCGGAAGCATTTATCACGAAGATGCAAAATGATGAAAAATTTAGCATGGCTGTGCAGGAAATTATTCAAGCCGAATATGCGCGCCTGACAGAAAAACTGAATCCTGACGGTTTAACATTGGCACAATTAATGGAAATGGTAGATGTAAACGGAAAACCCGTTCCACTTTTATCGTTTCTGCGCGACAAAGCTTGGCCGGAGAAAAATGAAGATGGCACAAAAAATGAAGCTGGCCAAAAAGAAATGCATGCCCGCCAGATTCTGGGATTCTTTATGCTTCAGTCTCAATATCCATCAGCAATTTCCTCTTATGTGATCGCCGAAACCGCCCAGGCAAGCCCTGAGTTTAAAAAGGTGAATAAAACAACTCCGGAGAATATCCTGGATACTGATAAGACTGATGCATTAGGCGAAGAAGTTGTGCGTTTGGGGTTGCGTGATTATCGTCAGCTTCATGCTTTTCAGCTGATGACCGGCTCAACCAAAAAACAAGTGGAATATTCGACTGAGACCAGCCCGGTTACGAAGTTCATCCCGCTTTTTGAAGATCCTCAGAGCATTGTAAACCAAATCAGGGTCTGGGAAGCCATGGTACATGCCCCAGATATTCAAGGCCGCATGCTGCAGGAGGCCAAGAAAGTTGAAATCTATGACGAAGGCGCCGGCGCAATGAGGCCGATGACCGTAGCGGATTATAAAAAGAATCATGGCCTTGCTGTAGCTGAAGGGGATGAGCAGACCTTCATATACGAAGGACCCGAGTGGATGGATGCGGGTAGTGATTCGGCAGGGCGCGGCGGCACCTTAATGAATATAATCATTGCACTGGTTCGCGAAGAAGCAGACCAGATATTATTCAAAAGACCTATTACTGTTAAAGGCGAGCGCGCTGTCCTTCTTCCGAGAAACCATGCCGGCGTTGGCGCGGGTGATCCGCGCTCGCAAGACAAAGGGAATACCGTCACTTCAAGGTCTGTAGCGCATACCACACAGGGCTTAAGTAATCTTTTTAATGAATCTGACCAGGCACAAAAAGCGCTTGCCCGCCAATTGTATATTGAAGAAATCCGCTATGGTAAACATCAGCCAGACCCCAAGCATTTTGAAAAATCAAAATTCCCTGATTATATAGGCAGCGGCGTTAACACTCTGACCAAGGAAGATAAGGCCGACATGTTAAAACGTTGCTGCGCGGTTATGGAATCACGCGTGGATATGGTTTACAGCGAGCCTTATACCCAGCATTTAACAAACAATACGCACGGCCTGCTCGCAAACAGCATGAACCACAGCTCCCGCGAAGCGACCAGAGAGGGGGAAATATTAGGTGATTATCCCGCCCTTACTTCTTATGAGAAACTGCGCTTTATTGGGGCAGTTAACAGAATGTATATAGCCGGTGATTGCGGAACCGAAACGCAGGTGCTTAAATATTTTGAACAGGACCCGGCAAAAGATTTGAAACAGGTGAATGGCATTACCATGCTTTCTGATGAAACGCGTAAATTTCTTATTCGTTGCCACAGAAGTGCTGATTGCGCGACCAATGCATTATCCGGTTTTGCTGTTGTCATTCCTTATGCCAATTACGAAAATTCATGGAAAATGGCCGGCTTGACCCGCGTCCGCCTGAAAAACGGCGAATATGCAGTAAAAACTCCCGACGATAGAAGATATACAATTAAACAATTGTGTGAATTGTATGAGCAATACAAGGCGCTGGAAAAAGAGGAAAAGAGTAAAGGCAAAGAACTGCAGCTTCCTAAAGGAATTGATTTAGGACATCTGGCACTTGCCGATCATGACCGGCAGTTTGAAGGCATGGCAAGACATACATATGAGCTATATTACCGGATGCAGCACGGCGACGAAAAGGGTAATTTAGAAACTGGCAAAGAAAAAGCGCTGGCAGAAACACTCCGCAAGTTCACCCCTAAAAAAATATACGATATCATGCCGGAGCATATGGTGGCCGTTTGTAAAAAGCGTAAGGAATTAATCGACCCTATGAGAAAAGTTATTACAACTGATCATGGAATGAGAATGGCTTCAAATGGCAAAGATTTTTTGTTTAACCTTGAGACCGGCGGAGGCTTCTTACAGGCATCTGTTCATGACCTCCTGAAGGAAACGGGGCCGACTCCCAGGGACAAAAACCAGCTTTCCGTCCGCCTTACTCAACAAGTAGCAATTGCTCTTGGCTAATTTCGAAACATTATAACCATATAAGGTTCACTTGTGCGAGGCAACAGCCGCTACTCCTGCTGCCAGCCTCGTTTGCCCTTTGGAGGTTTTCTTGCCTCGAGAGCTTTCCTAACGCTTGCTGGCAGGTTATCCCAGGTTTCCGTGTTAATGGTTTCATGCTTCGCATTAATATCTCCTAAAAGGCATTTTTTTCCGCTCATGTAATCCGGGCCCAATGCTTCTATATAAGCATAAGTTCGCGGATGCAGGATGCAATTCTGCTGCCCGGTAGTCATAGAACTTCCGATCATACGGCTGAGTATCGGTATATTCTTACTGGTCGAGTGGATATCGGCAGGAACTCCTACAATCTCTATCAGATGTATTACAATAAACTCGCCCGCATCAGGGCCGCTGGCATCGACATCCGGGTTTACCGCGTGGTGCAGGATATTGAGCCCGTTACGGTCATAAGTGCAGAATTCCTGAAGAACTCTCTTACGCAGTTTATCACGTGCATTATCAAGACCCCTATATGCCGATTCAAGACTTTTGTAAATATGCTCAAATAATGCCATGTAACATTCATAGCGGCCGCGGTGGGCAGCATAGAAAATCGGTATCATGCCATATTCTTCCAATATTCTGCCCGCAAGCTCCGGATAACCTCCGAGGATCAGCCTTATGCGGTCCGGATCATCATTTTCTATGGCACGGTAGAGACGCCTGTGCATGACATAGGTTGGGTCTTTCTTGGTCTGGCGGTTGGCCCATCTGAAATGCGGGTCCTGAAGGGGAACGCCCGCATGCGGGTTAACTTCCAAATCGAGCGCCAGCCTTGCTGCCATTTGCTTTTGGTCAAGGCGACTTAAATCGCAAAGCTGCTCATCGGTAAGGCTGTTATCAAGCTCTGCCAGAACCAGCTGGCCTTCCCTGCGCAGATAGCCGACCAGCTCAGCCACGCTCATAACAGGCCATACCCCGGAAATGCCGCTTCTTAAATCATCCTCATCGGAAGTAAGAAAGCGCAGGAAAGCGGTTGCGTAAAGCCTTATATTTTCAGGTTTCAACCGCGCGGATATTGGAACTGGCCCATAATCCCCGCGTTCCTCTTGCATATATTGCGCCGTCAGCACGGCTTCCACCTTGCTTCTGAAGGCGGCGACAAGGCTTGGTTTCAAGGTAATTGAAGCCCCGGCTTTTTCAAATAAAGTTTCGGGGTGAACCATACCGGGGGTCTGGTTCTGATGCTGGTGGTGAAGCGAGCGCGAATATTCAAAACAATGGCTATAATTTTTCAGATTATATAAAAATTCCTGCAAATTTACATAATAGCTGTCTTCTTTGCCGGATCTTACGCATTTAAAGCTGATGGCCCTATCCAGATCAAGTACAGGAATGTCTTCAAGGTTGATTTGTTCGCGGCCTTTATAATACCTGCCATTCGCGATTGCGTAGAAAACATAATTCTCCATAACATGTACATAATTATAAGGCGGCCTGTCCGGTGCCTGGGGGTTCCGATACATATAAACGGTTATGGTATTATCAGCAGTTTTCTGGGAATCGGGAAGACGCTCGCAGACGGCGTTCAGTGCGTAAACATATGCGGTAATTATATTGTACCCGAGCTCATAAACCTTACCTTTGGAATAACCGAAATTTTTCATGAATTCCACCAGCCATCTATCCGTCATGCGTTGCTCGATAGGATAAAAGAATTGTGCCGGGCTGCTGGTTAAAGTCCTGATATAGTCTTGTTTCCACCATTCATAGAAATCCTTCTCATATTGTGGATGGTGCTTCCTGACGTTGGCAAGCCAGAACTCATCCGGCGGCGGGATTTCAGCGTCAGTTAAAACCCCGTCTTTGTGGTTTGCTTCCGCGGGCAGCAGCCGATGCTTTAGCGGTACGGAATTTTCAAACTTCGCAAGCTTTTCTTCCATCAGCTCCTGGGCGCGTTTCAGGAAATAATATTTCAGGTCGCCGACATTGACAGTGAATTCATCGGCCTTAATATCTTCTTTTATGATGCAAACTCCGAAGCTGCTTTCTGCGGGCCTGTGGGCTATGTTCACTTCTCGCGAAAAATCTATCAGCGACTGGATGATATATTTCAGATCCCGCTCTAAAAAAGGATTTACGGCCATCGACATTGCCATATTCCTTATCAGCCTTCCTGCATCTTCAATTCCAATATATGGGCCAGTGCCGAAATTCTCACGCAGGACAAGGCGGTGGATGATGTCTTCCATCACCTGCCACCGAACTGCATTGGGGCAGTGCTCGGCCAGATAGGCATTAACCTGGTCATCCTTTATAATCAGAGTTCCCTCAGGACCGGTAAGCCTCACGTCAATACCCAGAGAAGTTCTGAACACTCCCTTATAGCGCCTTTTCTGCGGCAGCGTTTCCTGAGCGTCGTTATACTCCTCTTCAAGCCGGGCTTTCAATTCTGCGACAACCTCAAGATCTTTCTTACGTGTTTTTGAATCACTTTTTATCATTGCAGGAACCGCAGCTTCCCAATATACAAAATTATTCGGCTCCAATACGTCATCCAGATCAATTTTGCTGGTGCCGTATTCCGTTCCGTACATATTAGTAAAAAACTGATAAAATTCCGGATAGCTGAAATGCCAGAGATTACCTTCATCGGTTCCGGCCATAATTATCGTAACACCTTCGGCAGTCCTGAATTCCTCGCCCAGTAATGAATCTTCCGGATATTGCGCTATCAGCTTGGCAAGCAGTTTATCTACGGCAATGCGAAGAGTTGGATGATTTGTTTTTTCGCTGTAAGCCTCAAATATTTCGCAAAAACGGCGGGCGGTTACATAATTATTGCCGGATACAGGTGGCAGCAGCGCGCCGGAAGAAGCAAGATTCATGCGGGTGATAACTTCCAGCTCGAGTTCGCCTGTGATTAAGGTAAGCTCCACACTAGGATCAGTAGAGGCCATCTGCTCAACAGGCGGTTTTCTTATGCCCTGACTGGGCTGGAAATTGTGTTGCAGCACCGGCTTCCCACCTTCAAGCGCCTCAGTTAATAACACGCTGTTTCTATCAAGCTCCGGGTTCCACCACTGGCGGGCATAGAGCATCTTTGTAGGATCATCAGGGTCTATCCTGCTGCCGCGCCCAAGTTCCTGTGCCATAAGCGGAAGTGATATTGTTCCGCAAAGTACTTCAACAAGTTTTATCTGAACGTCATCATGGCCGATAGCAAGGCATCTGACATTTACGAGCACAAGTATATCGCCTCTTTTGTGCGCAGCACGAATGTCTTGCTGCTCTTTCGGCGTCATATCGGAAGTAATAAAACCGGCAATGGCCTGCCCGCCCTTCGGATGGGAAGCTGCCCATCTTTTATTATATTTCATCGCCGTCCGTTGTGCGGATTTGACACTACGGCAGAAAACTATTGTCTTCTTTAAAAAAAGTGACTCGCCATTATATTTGTTTACGGTACTAGCCCAGGCATTAACCATCGCATCCTCGCGAAGCCTCATTTCCTTTCTCCTGATAACGCGGTTCATAAAAGTCCTGACCTGAGCATTTGTAGCACCCGGAGCAAGTTTTCTTACCGTTGCTTCCAATTTGGTTCTTTCGCGTTCGGAAATTTTATATGTCACCCTAACGATACTTTGGGCGGTATCGCATAAAAGACCATCTGACACTGCTTCTCTGTAGCCCATTTTAAAGCTTGGCTCGCGGCCTTCATAAGCTATCTCAAATACATTACGCCCATCGGCAAGATAAGGAGTTGCAGTATAGCCGGTTTCAGAAATATCAAATTTATCAAAAACTTCATAGGCCCCATGGCGAAGAATTGTAACCAGAATATGTTTTTCATCGCTGATAACGGCGGTGCTATAGGAAAGCCTGATGTCGGGATATCCATTATTCTTTTCCATAAGCCTTACGAACATAACGGGGGTGCAGCATAATATGCAATTATTGGGAATTTCATCCTTAGTCTGGCCGCTATAAATTCTTACAAGCGGAAGCAAGTGTTTCGCATGTATAGCTAACTCCCCTATATTTTTTTCGATAAGCGGATGGTTCGGTGCCACCCAAATTATCTGCCTGTCAGCACCTTTGGCAGCATTAACCAGCGATAAGATCTTATATACTTGCAGAACAGTTTTTCCAAAAGCGGGAGGAGCTTTTACGGCGTTCTGGCGGAAACCAAACTTCATATCGCGCAATTCGTTAGATAAAGCCACTACTTGCTTTCCTTTCAGCCATGGAGCTTTTGGATCAGGCGGCGGGCCGGCTTGAAGTAATTTTTCCAACGCTTTAATATCTGCCTTATGGATCTCCTCTATTGCTTTAAACGCGTCTACTCTAGAGCGAAATTTATGTGCCATGCTCTCTTCAGCCGGAGGCTTTGCCGGCTTTGGGGCATTAGCTTTGCTGGTGATTTTTAAAGTATATTTGCGGGATGCCGTCATAGCAGATTTATTAACGTATATTAACCTGCTAAGTCCAGAAAAAACGTGCTGAAAATGGCTAAATATAGCTAAATTTATAGCAAAAAAGCCGTTTCAGTTGAACTTGGTCATACAACCTTCTGTATTTAAACAATTTTTATATG
>JABDCC010000031.1 GCA_013288335.1 Alphaproteobacteria bacterium | reverse complement strand
ATCGAGGCAGGAAGGCAGGCGGAATCCATGCTCCAGCAGAACGGATTTGCGGGCGAAGTCACCATTATACATGCCGCCGATTTGCGGAACGGTCACATGACTTTCATCAATAAACAGTAATGCATTTTTAGGCAGGTACTGGAAAAGGGTAGGTGGAGGCGAGCCAGGTTTACTGCCAGTTAAATGCCGCGAATAATTTTCAATGCCTTTACAGGTTCCGGTTTCCATCATCATCTCTAAATCGAACACGGTACGCTGCTCCAGCCTTTGCGCTTCAAGCACGCGTCCAATGCTGTGATAATAGGCAAGTCGGTCTTTGAGCTCGGCTTTAATAGTGCCGATCGCGCGCTCAAGTGTGGGGCGCGGGGTCACGTAATGGCTGTTGGCATAGATGGTGACCGATTCAAAATCATGGGTTTTGCTACCGGTCAGCGGATCAAAGCCAGTGATGGATTCAATGTCGTCGCCAAAAAGCGAAACCCGCCAGGCCTGATCTTCCAAATGTGCCGGGAAAATATCTACCGAATCACCGCGCACACGGAACGTGCCACGGTGAAAATCAATATCATTGCGGTCATATTGCAACTCAATTAATTTTTTAACCAAAGCGGCACGGTCTATTTTTGTACCGGAAGTAAGCATGAAAGTCATACCGGAATAGGTTTCCACCGAGCCAATGCCGTAAATGCAGGAAACCGAAGACACCACAATAACATTGTCAGGGCGCTCAAGCAGCGCACGGGTTGCCGAGTGGCGCATGCGGTCAATTTGCTCGTTTATGGAGGAGTCTTTTTCAATAAACGTATCGCTTTTGGCGATATAAGCCTCAGGCTGGTAATAATCATAATAGGACACGAAATATTCAACAGCGCTATTTGGAAAAAATGATTTCATTTCGCTGTAAAGCTGCGCGGCCAAAGTTTTATTATGCGCCATGATGAGCGCCGGTCGCTGGGTTTGCTCTATAATATGCGCCATCGTAAACGTTTTGCCAGAACCCGTAACCCCAAGTAACACCTGATCGCGTGTATGCGCGTTTACACCCTTGGTAAGCTCAGCGATAGCTTGCGGCTGATCTCCTGCCGGCGTGTAGCCAGAGATTATTTTAAAAGGGGCGTGCATAGATCATCAGATTTTTATGAATTGTGGTAATGATCCCAAGAAATTATAAATCCGCAATCCGGTTTTATCCGAAAAGGGTTTTAATCACCGTAAGTATGGCGGGACCGAGGATAATAATAATTAACGCAGGCAGCAGAAACAAAATCAACGGCACTGTCATCATCGCAGGAAGACGCGCCGCTTTTTCTTCCGCGCGCATAAGGCGCTGTAAGCGGTAATCTTCTGATAACACGCGCAGTGTATCCACCAGGCTCGTGCCAAAGCGCTCTGATTGCAACAATGCTGTAACCAAAGAGCGGAATGCCGGAAGATTATTGCGTTCAGCCAGGTTATTAAGTGCCTGGGTACGATCATTGAGAAGGCTTAATTCCATACGGGTACGATTTAATTCCTGGGTTATCTCCGGGTGAGCATTACCGAGTTCTTTACACACACGCGCTAACGCTCCATCCAGTGCTAAGCCGGATTCTACGCAAGCCAGCAACAAATCAAGTGAATCCGGAAAAGAATTCTCCAGTATCTTCCTTCTTTTTTCCTGACAGTTTTTAATGTAGGTATCTGCGCCAAATATACCGATGAAAATCAGTATGAGCGTTATGATATATTGAGGTAAACCGGCATCATCTCCAGTTGATATCACAATGCCTGTTAACACCAGGATTACAGAGATTACGCGTTTAAAAAGCAAATAATATACAAATGCATCCGGGGACTCTATTCCTGCTTGGTAAAAGCGCAGTTGATTATTTACCCGCGCGGCCTCGGTATCCATACCAAGCATACGTAAGAACACGGCAATTCTTTTGGCGGCGGCAGAAGGTTCGCGCTCAGCGCTCAGTGATTCAGCAAAGTTCAGCGTAGATTCGTTGCCGCTTGTCTCCACCATTTTGCGTACGCGACTGCGTACATTTTCCTGTTTGCCAACAAACTGCATTCCTATCATGTAGATAAGGAACACCACAATGGCGGTTACTGCGGGAATCATTAAGGCGCTATCAAACACAAAACCTCCATATTATTGCTTAAAGCACGGCACGAACCGACTAGATATCTATATCAATCATGGCGCGTATTACAAACTGCGATCCTATTATAAGTCCAGCTGCGGCCGCTAACATATAATTACCGTTCAGGGTGTTAAAGAAAGGCTCCATATAGGAAGGAGTCGTATAATATAATAAACAAAATTCTATTACGGGTATTGCGCCAAGTATATAGGCGGTTGCACGGCCTTCAGAAGTAAGCGCACGAATTTTAGCGCGTAATTGCCTGCGTTTTCTTATGATGTTCGATAGATTGGATAATACCTCCGTAAGGCTACCACCGGTTTCCTGCTGTACCGACAACACCACCACAAAGAAGTTCACATCCTGTTCTCCAATACGAAATGCCATGCGCTTGAGTGCCTCAGGCAACGTGCGTCCGTAAGTCACTTCATCTATAACCTGCTTAAATTCTTCACGGATTGGATTTTCCATGTTTTCCGTAATCATTCGCATGGCGGTATTGAGCGGATGACCAGAGCGTACACTGCGAACAATCATATCGACCGCTTCAGGAAACATAAGCAGGAACTTAGCATTACGCTTGGTGACGCGATGTTTTAAGTATTGGTTAGGAAGAAAATAAGCCACCAGTAGAGCTATCAGCAAAGCCGGAAACCCAAGGGTATGAAATACAAAAAGTACAACGGCAAATATCAAGATGGTTGCAAGAAAGAATATCCCGCGCTTTTCCCACATACCTGTCTTAATTAAGAGTTCGTAAGTGGATTTAATTCCTGGCAGAGTAGAGAACAAAAAAGGCTCACGAGTTTCTTTGAGGAGTTTTATGTTATCGGCATCCCGCAAGACAGAATTCTGCCGCGCATCCTCCGACATTTTGCCAACTAAAGCCTCTTTGCGCTGAGCGGCGTCGCTAGACAAATATTTTAGTAAAAGCACTAAAATTGCCACGAACACCAATCCCGCCACTAACGCTGGGAGCAATATACTTCCCATAAATACACCCTACTTTGTTGTTATTAAAACCGATCACCCTGTAGGCACTCTACCATTTCTTTTTCTTTATTAAAATACTGAGCTTGAGATAAAAAGCGAGGCCTTATTCCGGCACAATAAAATTTACCGGTTAATTTACCGCGCTCATCCATGGAACCTGGCTGGTAACCAAACAATGTCTGGGTTATTATTACATCCCCCTCCATACCGATAACCTCTTCGATATGGGTAATACGTCTCGCGCCGTCCCTCATGCGTGCTATCTGCACAATCAAATTCACTGCGCTAGAGATTTGCTGGCGCATTGCTTGAGTGGGTATCTGCACACCGGACATTGCCACGAGGTTTTCTATACGAGAAAGGCAATCGCGTGGGCTATTGGAATGGATGGTTGCCATAGAGCCGTCATGGCCGGTATTCATGGCGGATAAAACGTCGATGACTTCATCGCCGCGAATTTCACCGAGTATGATGCGGTCAGGGCGCATACGCAGAGCGTTGCGCACAAGCTGGCGCTGACCTATTTCACCAATGCCCTCTGAATTGGCGGGGCGCGTTTCCAAACGCAGCACATGCGGCTGGTGCAACATAAGCTCAGCGGCATCTTCGATGGTGATAACGCGCTCGCCTACGTCAATGTGCCCCGATAAAGCATTGAGCAATGTGGTTTTTCCGCTACCAGTACCGCCGGAAATAACGATATTAAGTCGTATATATCCACAAATTTCGAGAAATTTGCACATCTGCGGCGACATAGATCCATATTCGATGTATTGCGATAACGGCATCTTATTTTTCTTGAATTTACGGATAGAGACCAATCCACCGTCAAGTGCAAGTGGCGGTATAATAGCGTTAAAACGCGATCCATCTGGCATACGCGCATCCACCATCGGGCTGCGTTCGTCAACTCGTCGACCGACGGGAGCTACGATTTTCTGGACTGTGTTGAGCAGATGTTTTTCACTAGTAAACGTAATGTCGGAGAGCAGAATTTTACCATGTTTTTCGATATAAACCTGCTTATGAGTGTTTATCATGATGTCCGATACATCCGGGTCATGCATCAAAAGCTCAAGCGGACCAAACCCAAGGACTTCGTTTAGCATGTCCTCCTTAAGCAGCGCGGTTTGCGCGGAAGTTAACGGAATATTAATATTATTTATCAGAGTATTGGCCATATCGCCAACCCGTAACTTGCGCACCTCTTTCGGGATTTTTTCCAGCGCTTCAAAATTAACCTGATCAAGCATGTTCTCAATCAGCTGTTGTTTGGCCAGTATGAAATCAGAGGTCAGTAATTTTGAATCGATAAACGAAATAGTATCTACATGCGTGGCGGCAAGTTTAGGTATTTCACTGACTGCCAAGGCTGTTATAGCATTTGCCACATTTTCTGTTTCTTGAGTTGTATTTGAAGGATTTGCTGGCGGAGCGGGTGGGGTTATAGGTAACTGGGTAGTAACACCTAAGGAGGTAGTAGAAGACTTTTTTCCGAACATCTAAGTGGTTTCCCTGAAATATTACGATAAAGATTAATACCTGAAAACATACTATAATCATTATTATACGCGCTGTAAATCTATCTATGATTCCTAAAATAGTTTTTATATCAGGAACGTAACGTATTTTTGTAGACGGGATATAATAGTATTTGGCAACCATGCTGATTTTTAATGATAATTACCGAGATTTTTCTTCAGTTTTACCAGGTGTGGTGCATTGGTTACTACAGGCAGGAAATAACAATGGCCGTTGCTGATTGCCAATACTTTGTGAAATGAATCACTTAAATAAAATGTTGCATTTAATAAATTTTGCCGTCATTTGGTTAGCGTTCAACAAATTATATTGAGGGTTAATTGTATGCGTTTAGTCAGGCTATTTACAGCGGTATTGGCAGGAATATTTGCGGCAAAAGGTGCGGCCGCTGCGGGCGATCTGGAAAATACTTTGTATCTCGATTTGAAGTATGGCCGCGTAGTGATTGAAATGCGCCCTGATCTCGCACCAAAACACGTTGCCCGCATTAAAGAACTTGTTCGCCAAAAGTTTTATGATGGCAGCAAATTCCACCGCGTGATTGACGGCTTCATGGCGCAAACGGGAGACCCAACTGGCACCGGCATGGGCGGCTCGGGTAAAAATATTAAAGCGGAATTCAATAATGAACCGCATGTGCGTGGTGCAGTTTCCATGGCGCGCGCGAGCGACCCGGATAGTGCTGATAGCCAGTTTTTCATCGTACTTGCTGATTCAAAGTTTCTGGACGGGCAATATACCGTGTGGGGAAAGGTGACGAGCGGTATGGAGTTCGTCGATCAGATTAAAAAAGGTGATGCAAACAATAACGGCGCAGTCTCCGACCCGGATACCATCATCACCATGCGCGTCGCTGCGGATGTAGATAAGAAGTAAGCAGTAGCTTTAATCTTCCAGGGGTACGCGCGGAGGAATTCTATATGACTACCTCGCAGGGGAGATTTCGCAGAGCGAAATCGGGGGCAGGTGCCCCCTGAAAACCCTAATACCTGCTCACCGCGCTAAACGCCAATGTGCGGGCTTCTTTCTCAAATCCCACAGATTTCAACGCTTTGACGATTGGCAGCAAGGCAAGGTCGGGGAGTTTATCGGCGTCATTATTTCCGGCAATAAGTGCGGCAAGCAATATTACTTCGGCCTGCCTTCCAAATTGCGCAGCATCATTAATCTGCGCCACTAACCTTGCGGGCGGCATTTCGCCGTCATAACGCACTTTATGCGCGTATAATTTTTGCCAAACACTTGCGGGAACTTTATAGCCAAACGGTTCCATGAGTGTAAGTAGCCGTTCAATGCGGCGGCTATCCTGGATACTGGAATCATCGAGCGCGAGCCTTGCAATCACTGCGCCATCGGAATCGTTAGCAGGCTTGCCAGAGCCAAGCGCGGTAGCAAGTGTAGTTACATCGCTTGCCACATTCTTGGTAAAAGCAGGCTCTGGTGTTTTGCTATTATCGGGCGCGGCGATGATGCCGAGTTGCTGTGCTCTGTTTGCTGCCTTCTCACGCAATTTTATGTCTAATGTCGCATCCTGCGCGATATATTTAAGCACTACCGGTGGCAGCACATCAATTTTATCTTTGAGTTTATCGGTATCATTTGCTGCACGGATAACAGCCACATCAAACAAAGTAAATTTGCTTGGCAAAGTTCTCGTAAGAAATGTTTTGTCGTCAATCTTGCGAATTTGTTCTTGAAAGAAAGGCTCATCGGAATTGGTCTCACGCAGTATATCCAGCCCGACCATCGCTTCGTCATGCTTGCCTGCGCGCGCCTGACACAGAATGCTGAGTTTTTTCCAGAATACATTATTACTCTGATCCGCGGTGGGTTTATCAGGCTGCGCTGCCGCACACGATTTATCGTAATTACCCTGCGCGAGTTGCAAGCCAGTCTGTAGCTCCAGAATTTGCTCACTCGTCATGGTGGAAGGAAGGGCGGAGATCATCTGGAGTGCTTTGTCGTCCTGACCGAGATTGATGAGCGTATTGATGCGAAGCGTCAGCCAATCCGTAGTTGAAGTTCCCGCAGGAGGCGTCGCTTGCGTCATGAGCAAACGGATTAAAAGATTGCGAATGGTATCGTTTGCAACGCCGGAATCAATTTCGGATAAGAGCACATCCGCAGATTCGCGGGTGCTGGTTTTCCAGACGGAAGCGGGCAAGCCGCCGTGATTTTCTTCGAGGGTTCCGAAGCCATCAATGGAAGGTTTTGCAACCGGTGATTCACTGATGGAAGGTGGTGGGGCTTCTTCATAACCAGCGTCACCCGATTCCTGCGCAGGCACAGGAACGGTTTCTGTCATCGTGTCATGCGGCGCGTCCGCAGCAAGTGCAAAACTTGCTGAGAAGCTGCACACAGTAAAAAATAGAAATGCCTTATTTAAAAAACCGCTCATTATCGATGACTTTCTCTATTTTAGATTGGTGTGCGGGGATGTTGCTGTTTGCAAGGCTTATCATCCCGATTGCAATAAATAACACGGCAGCAAAAAAGACGGTGAGTAGTTTGCGGTTTATTATCATAATAATCTCTTTGTAGTTTTTATCTGGGCTTCACTATTTGGAGGATTTAGGTTATTTATGCAAATAACAAATCGCTCTTTGAAATAAAATAATGACAGACAATACCATAAATCCGGCAAATCACAATCGGCTTGGAACGGGTTACATAAAGCTGCAAAAACCAGTGGTGCTGGTCGGGCTGATGGGCGCGGGAAAATCAACAATAGGACGAAGGCTCGCCAGCGAAATCGGTGTGGAATTTATTGATTCCGATAACGAAATTGCCGAAGCCGCTGAATGCAGCATTGCTGATATTTTTGAAATTTACGGCGAGAGTATTTTTCGCGACTTAGAAAAACGCGTGCTGTTGCGCCTACTCAGTGGCGAGCCGATTGTACTTGCGACAGGAGGCGGCGCATTCATGAATGCGGAGATCCGTGAAGCGATTAGCAAGCAGGCAATTTCTATATGGTTGCGCGCTGATATTGATGTGCTGGTAGAGCGAGTTTCTCGACGCAATACAAGGCCACTGCTAGAGCAAGGTGACAAACGCGTGATACTCACCAAACTCATGAATGATCGTAGTCCCATTTACAATCAGGCGGATCTGGTGGTCGATAGCGGCATGGGCGCGCATGAAACCGTGGTTGCGGAAATTATTGAGTTGCTGAGAGCCCAAAGCTAAATATGATTTAAATACTTGATACACTTAGTCTGCGGAAGCGTGTATTATTCTCTTCCTTTAAGGGCGGTTTTGAGATACGGGACGCCCCCTTGTAGTACTATTTCCTTATCGTTATCGCTTTGATTATGTTCGTAAGCATCATTGCCACCAATGTGGCCATATTTTTGTAAATTTTCAATATAATGGGCTTTTATTTCAGGGTTGCCACCTGCTAGCTCATATTCTGCAAATTTTGCCGCTGTTACATCGCTGTTTACTTTCATATTTTCGATTAAATCACCGCTGTAACGTTCTTGTGTAAGCAGATTCTGATATACCGCCTCAGCGGCTGCAAGCGACATAACATTGGGTCTACCTGTAGAACCAAGCTGATCTTCATACAGTTTCTGAGCAATTTGCTCAATATCAGTAGTTTCAGGGCTGACAATAGTAGTAGTCTTTGTTTTAAAAAGATCGAATAAACCCATATTAACCCCCTTAACAGTTATTTTTTAATACTCACTTAATTGCAGAATATCATTAAATCGTTAAGATTTTATGAAGCCTTGCTAACTTTTTATTAAGGTATTGTTAAGGAATAGAATTTTCTTACATTTTTCTATAGTCAAAGCCGTCATCTGCTTCTAGACTGCGCAGATTCTTAAAAACCCTAGGTAGCCGAAGACTATTAAAAATATGAAAACGTCACTCCATGTTGATTTGGGCGAACGCAGCTATAACATCCTGATTGGTGAAGGATTAATAGGCAAGGCAGGTACGTTACTTGCACCAATTTTAAAACGTCCGCGTGTCATCGTCATTACTGACGAGAATGTTGCCAAGCTGCATTTGGTGCCGCTGGTGAATTCGCTGAATGCCTGCGAGATCAAAAACCAGACGATAATACTTTCCGAAGGTGAACAAACCAAAAGCTTTGCCGAGCTTGAAAAACTGCTCGATACATTGCTTGAATCTGCGCCTGATCGCAACACCACGCTCATTGCGCTGGGTGGCGGCGTGATTGGCGACATCACTGGATTTGCTGCAAGCATCATTTTGCGCGGCATTGATTTTATTCAAATCCCGACCACGCTGCTTGCGCAGGTCGACAGCTCTGTCGGTGGTAAAACCGGGGTTAATACAAGACAAGGCAAAAATCTTATTGGTTCTTTTTATCAGCCCAAATTGGTTATTGCCGACACGAGCGCGCTTTTGACACTGCCCAAACGCGAGTTGCTTTCTGGCTACGCCGAAGCGGTAAAATACGGCGTGATTAATGATTATCCGTTTTTTGTCTGGCTCGAAGAACATGGCGCGCGCGCAATAGAAGGCGATATGGATGCGCTTGCGCATATTATATTAGAGAGCTGCAAAACCAAAGCCGAGATCGTGGGTCATGACGAACGCGAATCAGGCCTTCGGGCGATTCTCAATTTCGGCCATACACTCGGTCATGCGCTAGAGCTTGAAACCGGTTACAGCAAAACCTTGCTGCACGGTGAATCGATTGCAATCGGCATGTTACTGGCGCTGCATTTGTCGGTCACAAGGGGGCTTTGCGATATGGAAGATTATGAGCGTGTGCGATTGCATTTCAGCAAAGTAGGCTTGCCTACCTCACCGCGTGATGTTGCTGAAAAATGGAGTGCTAGTCGCTTGATTCAGCATTGTTATAAGGATAAAAAAGCACAAGATGGCGGATTAACGTTTGTTCTTGCCAAAGGAATAGGTAAAACTATTATTTCTCATGATGTTACAAGGCAAGAGCTTGAAACATTACTTGCAGAAACTTTATAGATAATATATCTG
>JABDCC010000030.1:10342-11532 GCA_013288335.1 Alphaproteobacteria bacterium | reverse complement strand
GAATTATTAGCAATTATTTTGCGTGCTTTGTCCAGATGTTCTTGCGTATCCACCCCGAGCGGAACCGTGTCAACAATGGCAACGCCGATTTTTATACCGGCCTCAAGGGCGCGCAATTGCTCGAGTTTTTCTTGCAGTTCACGTGGGCTTGGCGGCAAGTTTACAAATCGCTCAAGTGCGCTGCGGCGATATGCATAAATCCCTATATGATGATAAAGCGTCTCGCCAGAAGATGTGGTAGAACGCAAAAAATTCACTGCAGTATAAGTGCGTGGAGGAGTGCTATACGACGACCTCGTGGGGGGAGTTTCACGGAGTGAAACTGGGGGAAGCGTTCCCCCTGAAAAGATCACCTTCACCACCGCCGGATCGCCAATTTCTTTTTCATCTTTTATTTCACATGCAAGCGTTGCAATATCCACGGAAGGGCTTTCAAGTGGCTCAAGCACTGCGCGAATTACATCAGGTTCAATTGTCGGCACATCGCCCTGCACATTAACGACCACATCATATTTATTGTGGGGGTCTATTTTTTGCAAAGCTTCATAAATCCGGTCTGAGCCGGACATATGATCTGCCCTCGTCATAACCGCTTTGCCACCCGCTTTTTGGATAGCGGCAAATATTCTCTCATCATCGCAGGCAACAAACACTTCACCAATTTTACTGGCCACCGCCCTGCGCCATACATGCACAATCATCGGGTCGCCAGCAATATCGGCAAGCGGTTTGTTCGGAAGGCGCGTAGAAGCCAGTCGTGCTGGTATCAAAATTACAGGGTTCATAATTATTATTACTATAACAGGTTGAATAAAATATTAAGAACAATTATAAACAACCCCATATAAAATGTTATTTCACGAGAAGTTATGCCAAAAGAAAAAATATGTTTAATAAAAAGCGTGCTTGGGGCCATTATCTTCGCCGCTATTGCAACCATTTTCATAGTGGGCGCTGCCAACGTGTTTTATGGCACACACGATAATACCAAACGCGGATACACTATCGACATTGCAACAACACAGCCAGCACAGCAGACTACAGCAGGTAGCGCAACGGGCGGCTCTTCTGCCGCTACTGCAAACAATAAACCAGTTGATATTGCGCCTTACCTTGCCAAGGCGGATTTGCATCAGGGTGAAATGGTTTTAAAGCAATGCATGGTATGCCATAGTTTTGAAAAAGGAAAA
>JABDCC010000030.1:0-10332 GCA_013288335.1 Alphaproteobacteria bacterium | reverse complement strand
AGCGTTGGCCCCAATCAATATGGGCTTGTGGGGCGCAAAGTGGCAAGCATGCCGGGATTCCAATATTCTGACGCTATGAAAGCCAAGGGCGGCACGTGGACTTTCCAGGCTTTGTCTGATTTTATCACCGCGCCAACCAGCGTTGTACCTGGCACTAAAATGGGTTTTGCCGGTTTGAAAAAACCTGAAGATCGCGCTGCCGTGATTGCTTACATCAATAAAACTTTCAGTGACAAGCCGCTCCCGCTTCCAACAAAATAACTTGAGGGGATTGCTATGGATGCTCTTTCTTCGCATGTTTCCTACATATGGCTCATTGCCGGTGCAATCCTCATTATATTTGAGGCCGCAACTGTCCCCGGTCTTGGCATTTTTTTGGGTGGACTCGGCGCTATCTGCACCGGCATTTTAATAGAAGCAGGGTACATAGACGCGAGCAGTAGCGGCGCACAATTTGCCTGTTTTCTGGCACTCACTGCTTTCTGGGCGCTGGTTTTATGGAAGCCGATGCTCAAGTTCCGTGGCGGCATAAAAGGCAAGCATCATGCAGAGTTAGATAATGTAGTGGGTGGCTCTGCTATTGTTGATGAGCGCGGTTTAAAGCGTGGTGAAACCGGGCAGGTTTTGTGGTCGGGCACGGTGATGAAAGCCGAGTTAGACGACTCGACAAATATAGATTCTTTATCTGCTGGGAGCCATGTTACAATAAAATCGATTTCCGGCACTACTTTCAAAGTAATTCCTAAAAACACCTAAATAGTTAGGGAGACACGCCATGAGTTTTATAACATTTCTTTTAATTGCCATCGGTATCGTGGTGGTGGTTGCCATATTTAAGGGCATCCGCATTGTGCCCCAACAGTCGGTCTGGATTGTAGAAAAACTCGGGAAATTTGATCGCGCGCTTGAACCCGGCCTCAACCTGCTTGTGCCCTATATCGAAACGGTGGCGTACAAACATTCGCTCAAAGAATACGCAATGGATGTACAGGAACAAACCGCAATTACGCGCGATAACGTAACACTCGTCATTGACGGGCTTATTTACCTAAAAATTATGGATCCGGTGCATGCTTCTTACGGGGTGAGCAACCCCGTGTTTGCGGTAACTCAGCTTGCACAAACTACCATGCGTTCCGAAATCGGCAAGCTGACTATGGAGTCGGCATTTGAGGAACGTGACCGCTTAAATACGAATATTGTGACCGCGATAAACCTCGCAGCGCAAAGCTGGGGTATCCAATGTATGCGTTATGAAATCCGCAATATTACGCCGCCCGCAAGCGTACTGAAAGCCATGGAAATGCAGGTCTCTGCTGACCGGCAGAAACGCGCGGTGATTCTGGAATCTGAAGGTAAACGCCAGTCGCAAATCAACGTGGCAGAAGGTGAAAAACAACAGGTCGTGTTACGCTCGGAAGCGTCGCAGATTGATCAGATAAACCGTGCGCGTGGTGAAGCTGAAGCATTGCTTATGGTTGCCGAGGCTACTGCCGGAAGTATTCAGAAAGTGGCGACCGCCATCAATGCCCCGGGTGGACGTGAAGCGATTGAGCTCAAAGTCGCCGAGCAGTTTGTGGAAGCATTTAAGCAGCTCGCCAAAACCAGCACCACTGTTTTGTTGCCTGCCAATGTCGGCGATGCCGGCTCTATGGTAGCGCAAGCACTCACCATATTTGACACGGTACGCAAAGACCGGGGAATCTCAGGAGAGACTTCCGGCGCGTGGAGTGAGAAGAAATAGAAAATCTTCTCTCATGGGTACGCGGAGGAGTTTTATACGACGACCTCGCAGGGGAGATTTCTCGGAGAGAAATTGGGGGCAGCGTGCCCCCTATAAAAGGTAAGTATGTATAAATTATTAATCCTCATTTTCATCTTTTTGGGCACGCCCCTTTACGCTGCTACTTCCGCACCCGTCACCTCCGTTGCCATCACCACTTCAGAGCCAATCGCGTCTTACGGAATTTCTGTATTTGGCAAATTAAAATATCCCCCTGATTTCAAGCATTTTGACTATGTAAACCCGGAAGCAAAAAAAGGCGGTGAGGTAAAAATCAGCTCCACCAATGCGTTTGACAGCCTCAATCCTTTTATCGTCAAAGGTAATAAAGCCCCGGCCATAGGCATTGTGTTTGAAAGTCTGATGGTCGCCTCACTCGATGAGCCACAATCCATGTATGGGCTGATTGCAAAGAGTGTAAAACTTGCGCCTGATCGCAGCTACGCAGAATTTACCCTCCGCCCGGAAGCACATTTCACTGACGGCGAGAAAATTACTGCAGACGATGTGGTGTTTTCGTTTGATACTTTAAAAAAAGAAGGTGATCCCACTTACCGCATATCCCTTACCGATATTGCTTCAGCGGTAAAGATTGATGATACCACCGTGCGATTTAACTTCAGCGATTTAACCAAACGCGAATTGCCACTTATTGCCGCATCCATGCCTATTTTCTCCAAAAAATATTTTTCGACGCACGCATTTAATGAAACCACACTTGAACAACCCTTGGGTAGCGGGCCTTATAAAGTAAAGTCGGTTGAGCAGGGACACAGCATTATTTATGAGCGCGTCAAAGATTACTGGGGGAAAAACTTACCCGTCAATATCGGTCAGTATAATTTTGATACGATCCGTTTTGATATTTACCGCGACGACACGGTAGCACTCGAAGCGTTCAAAGCTGGCGCGTATGATTTTCGCGAGGAGAATGTTTCGCGCGTCTGGGCAACTGGCTATGACTGCCCCGCCCTTCGTGATGGAAGAATTAAGAAAGAACTTATTCCCAATGCAGTACCACAAGGTATGCAGGGATTTGTATTTAACCTGCGCCGCAGTAAATTTTCCGATCCACGCGTGCGTGAGGCTATCGGCAAAAGCCTCGATTTTGAATGGATGAATAAAACATTGTTCTTCAACGCCTATAAGCGCGACACCAGCTTTTTTGAAAACACCCCATACGCTGCAACTGGCCTTCCCACTGGTGAAGAAAAAGCATTGCTCTCACCTTTTAAAAATGAGCTGCCTGAAGATATATTCACTCACGAATTTAAACTTCCCGTAACCGATGGATCTGGCAATAACCGCGAGCAACTCATTGAAGCAGACAAGTTACTCACCGATGCGGGCTGGATTATAAAAGACGGCAAACGCGTAAATTCAAAAACCAATGAGCCACTCACTATCGAATTTTTACTTCAATCGGCAGTATATGAGCGCGTGGTGTCACCCATGCGCAAAGCCTTAAATCGGCTCGGCATTGACGCCACAATACGAATTGTTGATGATTCTCAGTATATTAAACGCGTAGAAACCTTTGATTACGATACGATTATGGATGTATATGACAAATGGGTGTTTTACCCCGGCAATGAGCAATTAACCTATTGGCATTCCTCACAAGCTGACCAGAATGGCAGCAATAATCATGCGGGCACAAAAAGCCCAGTGCTTGATTTTTTGATTGGAAAAATTACCAGCGCCAAAAACGAGGACGAGCTACAACCCGCTGCCAGAGCACTTGACCGGGTGTTACTCCGCGAAAATTATTTCATTCCCAACTGGTATTTGGGTGCTTGGCGCCTCGCTTACTGGGATAAATTCGAAAAACCCAAGGTTACGCCCCGTTATTCCAATGGCTTCCCGCAAACCTGGTGGATTAAATGATAAATTCAATGGGAAATGTCCCGATGTGTAAATCTCATAGTCACAAAAAATTCTTAATTTTCTTTACCAATTCTTAACCAGTCTGTTGCATAATGTTAGTCTATGGCAAATGATATACCAAATTTGAATATCACAGAATTGGAAGCCCCCAAAGGCAGCACCTTTGAGGAGCGCATTGAATTGCTTAAGCTTTACATACAGGAACAAAAGAAAATTTCACAAGGTCACTGGCTACAGGTAGAAGAAAAAGAAAAATGGCGTGGCGGCGAATATAAAGATGAACTTAAGAAACATGCGATCGACGCTTTACTTCCACCTAGGGCAACTCCTAAATCTGCTGAACCTGTGGGCGAGTGGTCGGCAAAACTTGTGAAAGTGAGAGAAATATGACAAACACAGCGCTTGCACTTCCGGAAGATTTTACGATGGAAAAGGCCGAAGAGCTTTACCGCGAAATCATGCATATTTATGATTTGGCCGATAATGTACGCATGGCCATCGCCCATGAAGGCGTTACCAACCGTGACATCCAGCTTGAAATCGGCGAACCGTTTGTAAAAAAGGTGATCAACTCCGCCAATATCCTGACTACCTTTTATGTGGAAACCGTAACCAACAAACGCCCGATAACCCCGGAACTGCAGGAAACATTTGAAGCGGCATTCAGGAATATTTTTAATTCACTGCATGAGCTTGCTGTAAATATGGAAAATAAAATTTTATCGAAGGAAGCTGTATGATAGATAAAAAAGGTACGCCGCTTGAATATATAGAAGACGGCTCAACCCAAATACTATTAAACCGGCTGATAACAGAGCTCCCAAAAGGCGATTCTGAGCTTCCCGAGGCAAGCAAAGCGGTGGGTGATTATGCTCTGATTTTAGCATTGAAGTTAAAGAATCTTAATCTGGTAAATAGGCTGGAAAATGCCTCTCCGCCAAAAGGCTGGGCAACAAAAAGTGCCAGAGGAGACGGCTTGGTGTACGATC
Source organism: Alphaproteobacteria bacterium (assembly GCA_013288335.1). Lineage (GTDB taxonomy): Bacteria > Pseudomonadota > Alphaproteobacteria > Rickettsiales > JABCZZ01 > JABCZZ01. The sequence goes on along the minus strand of JABDCC010000030.1, from coordinate 5,673 downwards.
AGAACACCGGAAAAGTCGTTGCCGTAAAATTGAGTGAATTAAATAAAGCAGTTAGCGATTAGTTTATTTTCCCTCTGAAATCCAGGTAAATTATGCGATTTATAGAGCGTGTTCCTGACGGCATGGGAGGATTAAAGCTTCAAGAAGCACCTATGGAAAATCGCCTCATAATTACCGGCCCCACTATAAGTTATATGCCCGGTATGCTTACGAACGATAATCACACAACTCACATAGGCCCGCGTTTACAAAAATTCATAGAAAGAACTGAAGAATATAATTCGGAACTGACTGCAGAAGGTTTGTTAAAAGCCAGAACAAAACAGACTGAATTCGCAAATGGCTGGTTTGATATAACTCAAAAACTCATGGGGCTTCCAGCATTTCCAACTCATGACGCCCCCTCTGTTCGCATGTTGGTTGGATCTTACGAGTCCGAAGAGAACTGCATGGAGAATTTGGAAAAATCCAGGGCAAATCCCGATGAATATTTTTCCCCCGAGGCACTCAAATACACCGAATTTACTTTTCTGAATGCATTGGGAAAAGACCTCAAAGGTGAGATAAAAGATAATAAATGGCATCCTATAAGCGGCAAACCTTACAACGCAAAAATTGTAGCAAAAACGCTAAAACAGCTTTATCTCCAGGCCAATAGTTCTGGCTCCAGCCACTTAATGGAATCACAAAACGCATTTCGTCATATTGCGCAGCAACTTGGATATTCGGAAACAGATATTGAATTGATGATGGATTCAGTAACTTTGCTCTGCACGGGTAATATAGCAAATTTCATCGATTCGGAAAAACCCGGTTTTAAGAAAATAATTATTGCTGGCATTGGTGATAAAGTGGCTCAGGCACTTGACGCCTACGATATACAAAGATTGTGTGATAAGGGAGTAATTGATCCTAAATTAGTAACTGACATACGCGATGGCAATCAGCCAGACAGATTAATTGCGTTACCATTGGGAAAAAACGGATTGCTTCTTATGGTGGATATAGCCAAGGAGCATCTGCATTGGCGGGAAAAGGTAAATAGCTTTGATTTTAAATTTATTGGTAATGATAAAACAAGACATCATGTGACTTTTTATACATTGCGGGGTGCAGATTTCTCCATAGTACCGGAAATTTGTGAACGCGTGGCAAGGAATGGAATGCGCGGAGCAATATCAGGAAAAGGTATAGATAACGTAGAAATGCTTTTGGAGCCTACGCCTCCTATCTGGCAAAGTCCGCGAGATATCAATGTGGGTGCTGGCTATCTTGATGAGCATTATTCGGGAAGTAGTCATTTCACCACTGCAAAAATTCAAGATGCGCTGAATACTATGAAGCGAGCTCAACCCGGAAATAAAGAATTGGTTTATAGATAATCGTTATAGCTGACAATCGTATTTTGTCTCTGTAGTATGGCGATGTTTACAATAGCTATAGAAACCTCATGCTCACTTACATCCTTCGCCGTTTGCTGCTGATTATACCCACGCTGTTTGGCATCATGACAGTGAATTTTATCATTGTGCAGGCAGCTCCTGGTGGGCCGGTGGAGCAGATGATTGCCCGCATCAAACATGCGGATATGGATACGACCTCGCGGGTCAGTGGTACAAGCTCTGAGCTCGGCGTTACTCGCGCTAATAACTTCGCCACAGAAAACGCTACTACTACCTACCGCGGCGCGCAAGGCATAGACCCAAACCTCATCAAAGACATCGAAAAAATGTACGGGTTCGACAAACCGCCACTCGAGCGCTTCCTCAAAATGATCGGAAATTATCTGCGCTTTGATTTTGGCAAAAGCTTCTTTCGCGATGAGCCCATCATGAAACTCATCCTCTCCAAACTCCCCGTTTCCATCTCGCTTGGCCTCTGGACGACGCTACTCGTCTACCTTGTTTCCATCCCGCTTGGCATCCGCAAAGCCGTACAAGACGGCAGCCGGTTCGACGTCTGGTCAAGCGCGGTCATTATCGTCGGCTACGCAATCCCGAGCTTTCTGTTTGCAATATTGCTGATTATTTTATTCTCCGGCGGTAGTTACTGGAGCATTTTTCCGCTACGCGGACTTGTCTCCGACAACTGGCATGATCTCTCTTTTTGGAATAAAATAACCGACTATTTCTGGCATATGACTTTACCAATCCTTGCAATGGTCGCGGGCGGTTTTGCAAGCCTCACCATGCTTACTAAAAACTCCTTCCTCGATGAAATCAGCAAACAATATGTCATCACCGCGCGCGCTAAAGGCCTCACCGAAAAACAAGTACTCATCCGGCATGTATTCCGCAACGCCATGCTCATCGTGATTGCCGGATTTCCGAGCGCTTTCATGGGCATATTATTCCGCAGTGCACTCCTTATTGAAATTATTTTCTCGCTCGATGGCCTAGGCCTCCTAGGCTTTGAATCCGCCATCACCCGCGATTACCCGGTGATGTTTGCGACACTCTATATCTTCACGTTACTCGGCCTCGTATTCAACCTGATTGGCGACATGGTCTATGTGCTGGTCGATCCAAGAATTGATTTTAGTAGCAGGGAGTGAAGAGCGAGGCCAGTAGGCCGAGCCTTTAGTCAGCGAAGCTGTTAGGCTCATTGCAAAAGTCAGCAGGCTTTTGCAGGAGCGATCAAACAACACCCCCCCTACAACTTCACAAGCATTTTATTCATAGCATCAAGTGCCGCAGCGCGTTGATATTGGGCGCTCGCCTGCTGCTGATTGGTAAGCGGCGGAAGATACTGGGTAGTAAGTGGAGAGGTTTGCGCAATGGCCTGTAAATTTGCCGCCGCCGCAGCTTGTGCCAGAGTTACATTGGTATTAGGGGTCAAGGGCACGGCAGCATTAGCAGGGGGAGAAGTAAGCGAGGAAACCGTTGCCACCACATGCTGGCTGATATCTTCGCCGGTGGTTTGCTGAACCGCAACATCGGCCACCGAAGAAATCGCCGAAGATGCAGCACCTATTAAACCGCCGCCGAGTGCAAAGCCATAAAGTGTATCGCCTACTAGTTTGGAGCCAGCTGAAATGGTGGTGCCGGTTGCCGCACGATAAAGGCCAGAAAGAACGGGTATATGCTGAAGCGGATTGATTGCATCAATGACATCGCCAAATGACACCGAGCCCGTGCTGGAAGCGGGAGAGCCTGCAGGCACAAGGGGCGTCGCCGGGGGCGGCGAGCTGGAAATTACGTTATTTATCTGAATCATATGGAAGAAATAGGAGCAATTATTGTACCAATCGAAATCTGGTAGGATTTGGCGGTTCTCAATCTATAGGTAGAATTTACTGCGCTATCAATGGGCAAGTTTTGCCGCATGTGCCTCGCGCTTGCATGAGATAAATAAATATGTTACGGCCTATCCCCGAAGTTTTCTGACCCGATGTTATAAGGATTGTTATGTCTTCTGACGCTAATATTATCGCCACGCGCTATGTAAGCGCTTTGTTTGAACTTGCTACCGAAAAAAAGCAGCATGACAATATTAAGAAAGATTTTTTGCTCCTGAAAGCAGCGCTTTCCGGAAGCGATAAACTACAGAAATTTCTGGTAAATCCGTTAGTTACAAAATCAGTTGCCAATAAAGCAATACTTGCCATTTTAGCATCCGTAAAATCCTCAGAACTGACTCAAGGGTTTTTCACGTTGCTTACCAATAAACGCCGTTTGGGCCTTTCTGCACTCATTATCGATAAATATTTGGCCAAACTTGCTGAAAGCCGTGGCGAACTGACCGTAAAAGTGACGTCTGCACAGGCTTTGAGCAATGATCAGGCGAAGCTTCTTTCTGCCAGTATTGCAAAATCAACAAGCAAAAAAATTGAGTTGGATCTGCATGAAGACTCCACGCTCATCGGCGGTCTTCAAATTCGCATCGGCAGCAAAATGCTTGATAATTCCATCTCCGGAAAGCTTTCCCGCCTGCGTTTGGCATTAGCGAAAGCTGCTTAGTATTTTTTGAATTATTTTCCCATATTGACTTCCTCGCGCTTGACGCGAGGATCCAAATTGGACACTCGTATCAAGTACGAGTGCGTCATATAGCGGGGACTGGATTATTTTAAAATAAAGCTTATATTGTAAGCTGTATGAATATTCCCATTGCCAATAAGGTTTTCACGTGAGCGAAAGCATCCGCCTGTTCGCCAAGCCACTTACTATTTATCCCAAAAGAGTGTGGGGAAAATACCGCAAGCTCAAATGGCTAAATATGGTAATATTGCTTAGCATTTATTACTTCGCGCCTTTTTTGCGTTTTAATCGCGGCACTCACGCACCTTCTCAGGCCATTCTCATTGATTTACCGGCGCGACGCGCCTATTTCTTCGGCATCGAACTCTGGCCGCAGGAAGTCTATTATTTCGCCGGATTCTTTATACTTGCCGCTATTGGGCTCTTTTTTGTCTCTGCCCTGTTTGGCCGTGTCTGGTGCGGCTACTCCTGCCCGCAAACCGTTTGGACGGACTTGTTCATCTGGGTAGAACGCATCGTGCAGGGCGACCGCAACGCACGCATGAAGCTTGATAAATCCCCGTGGACGTTTGCGAAAATATGGAAAAAAACCCTTACTCATATCATATGGATTGTCATCGGGGTGCTGACCGGCGGCGCATGGGTATTGTATTTCAATGACGCACCAACGCTACTGCAAGGCATGTTGCATTTTCATGTTTCCTGGGCAGTAGGGCTTTGGATAGCAGCGCTGACCTTTTCCACTTATGTCATGGCAGGCTTTGCGCGCGAGCAGGTTTGCGCCTATATGTGCCCTTATGCGCGGTTTCAGTCGGCGATGTTCGATAAAGACACGCTGATTGTTTCCTACGACAAAGATCGCGGTGAACCACGCGGAAACCACAAAGCTGGTGATAGCTGGGAAGGTCGCGGTGATTGCATCGATTGCGGCAATTGCGTGGTGGTGTGTCCGACCGGCATTGATATCCGCGACGGCCTGCAGATGGAGTGTATCGCTTGCGGACTCTGCATTGACGCCTGCAATAATGTGATGGATATCGTAGGCAGGCCGCGCGGGCTTATACGCTACGATACCGAAAACAACCAGAGGAGCCGCACTCACGCTAAAGCCAAGTTTGAGGCATTCAAAGAGCAGTTGAAAATCGTTCGTCCGCGCACAATTTACTATGTGATAGTCATGTTGCTCATCGGCGGATTCATGGCATATAATCTGGCTACCCGCTCCCCAGTCGATTTGCGCGTATTTCATGACAGAAATCCGTTATTTGTGAAATTAAGCAACGGAGATATCCGCAATAATTACACTATCAAAATCATGAATATGACCCACGACGACCGCGATTATACTATTTCTGTGTCGGATATGCCGAGCGCTTCCATAAAGATTGAGGGCGCGGGCGAACCTCCTGCCAGCCATTTGCAGGTTGCGTCTGACAGCGAAGTGGAATATCAGGTGATGCTTGCAGCGCCAAGTTCCGCTCAGTCTCATCGCGATATCATTTTTGTGCTAAAAGATAATGCAACCGGAGAAACCGCCACTCATTCTTCCGTGTTTATAACCGCAAACCAGTAACAGGTTTTTTATGACATCCGCACCCAGACCATCTGATCGTTTTATTCCTTTTTACATTATCGGATTTTTTCTCCTGCTTTTGGGGCTGCTGGCGAATTTCGTGTTTCTGGCTTTGCACAG
>JABDCC010000029.1 GCA_013288335.1 Alphaproteobacteria bacterium | reverse complement strand
TATGGGGTGCGTTGTATGATGTAGGTCTAAATCCGCCACAATCGGTTAGGGAAGAGTTAGAAAAATCGGAAAATTCAGAAGAAATTCGTAAGATATTTGCTCATAAAGTGTGTGGTCACGGTAGCGCTGAGCTCTCAAATTTATTATCCGTGCAGGCAATGTTAACACCTGAAGGGCGTGAAGTTTTCTGGCATGAAACATTGCCTGCGCTATATTCGGATATTATTGAAATGCTCGGTGATAAATATGGCCGAGAACGTTTCGGTTTAGGAAAAAATGAGCGTGCTGGATTTAGAGAATCAAAAGTATCTGTGGAAATTGAAGCACCCGCAGCAGAGTCACTGAAACCCAAAACCCAAAACATTAATTAGCCTCGCGAATCCATATTGACAATTTTACCTATCCCCACAAAGCTCAGAAGATGGCAAAGTCCGTAATATCATTATTACTGTTCTCATTTGTCTTTGCATTTTCTGCTCACGCGCAGCAAAGCTTAAAGATAGATCAGAATGTTGATTTTAATTCCATAGGCCCGCCTCCAAAGGAATTCGGTGAAAGCGCCGTCTCTCCCGCCGCTCCGGCAAATCCTCCGCCTGTTTCGGCGTTGCTGCGCGCGATTCCAACGCCGGGCGCGCCGCTGGCAACTATTGCAAAACCGACAGTCAACTTTGAGGCCAAAACGCCGGAAGAATTATCACGGTTGATTATTAACTCTCCGACACTACCGCCTTTTGCCAAGATTGCATCACCGGTGATTCCACGATTTGCCGAAATAGCCACGCCACAACTTCCACGTTTTGCTGAGATACCAGAACCTGATACTAATTTTGAACATGCGGCTGCTGCACCCCTTGTTGTGCCTACGGTAGGCGCTCCTTCTTTGCCTGCAATAAATGGAAAGTTGCCTGCACCACCTGCCGCACCATTTATACCCTCTGGTGGCGAGGGGGGCGGCTCCATCGTATCGCAGAACCAATCATCAACGCCGGTAGCTCAACCTCTGAACCCTTATGTTTTTGGGCAATCTTCTACTCCGATTGCTGCGCCACCTCCGCCTAATATAACTCAGCGTTTTGTGTTTGGGCAGTCTTCGACACCAATATCATCACCACTTGCTCCCTATCAATTACCCATACAGTCCTTTACGCCTAACAGGCAGCCGCTATTTAATTTCGGGCAGTCTTCTACGCCGATTGGGGTTACTCCGCAGCAGCAACCGTTAGCACCTTATAATTTTGGCCCATCTTCAACGCCCATTTCTTCAACCCCTATTGCCCCGTATCTTGGTATATCTTCGACTCCGCGCGGACTTTCTTCGTCGCCGGTTGGGCTTTCTTCAACGCCACAAGGCAGAAGTTCAACTCCGAGTGGAGGAACCTCCACCCCGCAAGGGCCGTCCTCCACACCGCGGGCGGGGAGATAAACTTTATTTACATATTATTGATGTCGAAAGTGAAAACACCATCATGATTGGTGGGGCGTTCAAGTACTTGCGGGTAACGTAATGTGCGTACGGTAGCGTTATAGCCGGCTTTCCAATGTTCTTCCATGCTCCGGCGCGAGAATTCATAGTCTTTGGCATTGCCTTCATAATTACGCGCTTTGTAAATGAGGTGGACAATATTATATACTTTCCGTCCGGCGGCACTTGCTGCTAAAGTTTTTGCTTCCGGGCTGTTTTTTAAATTTGGTGGTAATTTTTCATAGAGATTTGCAAAAGTATGACGCATCGTTTGCGTATGCCGGAAACGATCGGTTGCGGCGCGTGTGCGGCTTGAATAAAGGATTTCTTTCTGGCGTGTCATCACTTCTGCCATATTGCCCGGCATCTCGCCCTCTGCGCTCCATAAATCTACCTGGAACGCCAGTGTATCTTGACGTTCTCTACTATCAACCACCCATTGCAATGGCGTGTTGGAAACCAAGCCGCCATCCCAGTAATATTCTCCTTCAATTTCTACTGCCGGAAAGCCCGGTGGCAATGCCCCGCTTGCCATAATATGTTCGGGTTTAATTACATGTGTTCTGGTATCAAAATACACGAAATTCCCGGTTCTGATATCCACTGCGCTGACGCTTAAGCAGGTTTCTCCTGAATTAACCCGGTCAAAATCAACGAGGCTCGCGAGCAATCCTTTAAGTGCAGAATTATCATAATAACTGGTAGCTGCAACGGAGCCGCTTTGCGCAAACCAGGGCGATGGAAAGCGGGGTTTAAAAAATCCGGTAACGCCATTTATCAGGCTAGATGCAGAATTAAACTGATTTAAAAAAGTTCGACTGGTATCGCCCTGAAAGGCTTCTGCCGAAAGAGAATTAACACTATCCCATATATTTTCACTGGTAATGTGTTCCCAGAACTGGCGCAGTTTTGCTACGCGGTTTTCTGGCGAATTACCTGCAATTATCGCGGAATTAACAGCGCCAATGGAAATGCCTGCTACCCAGTCAGGCTGCAGGTTTGCTTCCGCAAGCGCTTCGTAAACACCGGCCTGATATGCACCTAGTGCTCCACCGCCTTGCAACAGCAACGCTATGCACTCAAACGGAGGGCGAGTGCCGACTTTAAGATTTTTCCGGGTTGGTTTTAACTTGGGCATAGAAGAGATTTTACCCGTATCATTATAATTTACCAATAGTATTGCTTACACAACTTAATCTATTGTTTTGCCTGCGGTATCTTGCCAGAACTATCTGGCATTGTCCCATTGCTCATATCTATTAGCGCCGACCGTGGGAGCCTTATAATTTACGGCAATATAATTTGCAGAAAAATCATTATCATTATAATTCAGGCTATCGTATTTTTCTTTGAAGGCGCTCATGGGGTCATAATCACCCGTAATCTTTTCATCTTCATAATAATACATAAATCTCTCCTATAATTTCTTGAGAGTATCAATACAAGGCATCGCGATCACGCCGCCATGTGCAAATGGCCTAGATTCTATAAGAAAAACGTAAATATATCGATTTTATTGCTTATAAATTTCGCCGTAAAAAGGGTGGTCGCTTGCCACATCCTTCCATGCTTCTTTTTCACTTGCTGCTTGCTTTGCTGCGAGTAACGCCGATTTCTTGCGGTCAATATTGTTGTCAAATATTTCTCCAAATACAGCTTCATTAAAAGGATTGGAGTGTAAATCCTTGTTTGCATATTCTGATAATGGATGAGCAGCATTGCCCATAAGTTTACTTATCAGTTTATGGATGACAGGGTTGTTTTCCTTATTCACCGCATCCAGATAAAACCCAAATCCGTGGCCGCCGACATTAAATTGATCCTTATGTTCGGTTTTGACTTTGCCGGAATCCAGAAGCACCATAACCCGGTTGCTGTTGTTGGGGTCATAAAGCGAGTTTGTGGGTGATATCTTTCCAAGGGCAGATCCATATTCTTTTAATTTTCCCGAAAAATAAATTTGTGCGCCAATCACTGCTTTGGTTTTGGGTGCCAAAATATCGTCATTGGAAAATATGTGTAGCGCTACGCAAAAAGGAATTGCTTTTCTGGAAGCCGGTTTTGCTTTTATCAGCGGCAGCCCAAAAGCAATTATAGTGACCTTTTGCATGAATATTGCGGCTTGCGCAGGAGTTGCCTTTTTTGCCAGGCCGTAGGCTTTGGGATTCTCTAGAAGCGCGTCCCTGAAGGCGTTTTCCACTATATGAGCAAGGGCGGAGCCATGGCTATGGCAGAGGAGATTTAATTTAAAACCATTCTCTTTATTACCTGTTTCTTCTTTAAACTCTCCATGCCCGTCCACAATTCGGGGAATTATATATTTGATGACTATCTGCTTTGCTTCATCGCTTATAGCGTTGATGTCGCCATTCATATAAAACCTCACATGCTCAGCTCTATCCTTAGTAGCGGAGGAAAGGCTGTGAACAATGACATCTTCAGAATGTTTTATTATATTATTTTCCACAAGCGATTCAACGTAGCTGCTGGCATATTCAGAGCCGCTATAATCAATACCAAGTAAAAGTACATTTGCGACATTCCTGTCGTCGTCGGCGCTGCTGTATCTGGATTGATGACCGGAAAATATGAGTCCTTGGTTTTTATGTTCCTGCCAATCGCCTCTAAGCGCGAATTTTCCCATTCGGAAATCCATAACTTTCTCTATGATTTTATGGGTAAATTCTCTGCGTCCCTCAACGATTTTTGCAGTGATAGCGAATATATCGGCATTATAGGTGTCGTGATGTTCCCATTTCTGGGCAAAATCATGGGAGTGCAGATAATAACAGAAGTTAATAATATGCTGCCTCTCAGAACCACTCATCGGATAGGCTTTATCCCGCATACACTACTCTGTCCTAATTAATACCAGAAGGTTTTTTGGTATGCTGTCTGGCATAAAAAAGCAATGCACCCAGTATAAGCCAGAAAGGTGGCGCACCCCAGCGCGAATAAAATCCGGTTGAAGAAGCAAGTGGCCATAGTTTTATGATGAAGGCTATGAAGAATCCCAAAAACAAGGGGTTATTGCGTGCGGTTTTCCAGTGCATTACACATATGTAAAATATTGCGGCAATAAAGCCAATGAACAAACCAAAGCCAATTACACCCTGTTCAATGAACCACTCAAGGTAAATATTATGGGGATGTATATTGCAAAGCATCTCTAATTTTTCTTTAGGGGCGCCTGGATAAAGCGTTGGGCAAACTATACGAAAATGATTAGAGCCTATTCCAAAAACCGGGTTGATTTCAGCAACACGCAAATCGCTCGTCAGCAGTTCGCCGTAACGACTTTGTTGCCAGTTCTCTAATGTATCTATGGTCGAGAGTATCTGTCGATCCATTATCCTTGGGCTTGCAAAAGCAATTGCTTCGAGCAGAAAAAATCCTGCAGCAAATAATGCAAGTAAATATATTTTTCTAACCTTCAACATAAAGACGATGATGACGCAGCCAAATAACGTCAACAACAATGCCATGCGTTCTCCGGAGAGTGCGATTACAATGATGATAAGGATTGTAGCGCAAACACGTTCAGGCAGGCGTTTATCGTTTATAAAACGGCCTTGGTCGTTTAAAACGAAATTCATACATACCGGAAATGCCAGCCAGGTCATGATAATTCCGAGAATTGCTGCTTTAAACGGCCCGGTAAGGCGCAGGCCGCTACCATCGGGCTGGCTTATAATATCATGAAAAAGAATGTCAGTACCCAGACACCATTGCAGCAATCCATCGGCAGCAAGAAAAATAATAACCACCGTAAGTATTTTGATAAAAAAATTGCGGGTGTTCGTATCTACAAGTGTCCAGTTTGCAAGGGCGGCCGCAAAAATAAAATAACGCCCGAAGGGGAGGGAACGACGCAAAGCCTCGGTGGGATTTTCGGCAAAACATCCTCGCACGGTTATGTATACCCAAAGTAGCATAAGGCATAAAAACCATGCTTGCCTGCACCATGCCCAGTCTTTCTTTAAAAAAGAATGCGCAATAAATATTATGGCAATAACAGACATTGCGGTGTCTTCTGCGCCGCTGCTTATCATCAATAGCGGAAATAGTAAGGTAATCCAGGAGGCGATGGTAAATAAAGGCTCTCGCTTGCCTTGTATAATTGCAGTTTTTATATTTTGCGACAGATTAGGCAGCATGAGGTTTCCCGGATAAAATTGCTTCCCTTATCTTATCGAGGACATTGGTGCGCGCGGCAATCGAAAAATACATTGCGCGGTCACGCGCCAGTTTTTGGTATCTTTCACGTTCGTTTTGGTTTTTTGCCAGTGTTAATATTGCATTTGCCAGCACCTCTGCGCTGAGTGGAGAAATATTAAGCGCTGCCGCTTCGGTAACTTCGGCCAGGCCGCCGCGTGCGGAGCTGATAAGTGTGCAACCATTACTCATTGCTTCAATCGCGGTGCGTCCAAAAGGTTCTTGCCAGACAGAGGGAATGACCGCGATTTCCGCGCGTGCGAAATAATCCAGTGTTTCGGCGTGGGATAGAAACCCTGCCATTTGTACCTGTGAACTTATGGGCTGCAATGTTGTATACACTTCTTTTTCATAGGCGGTAAGTTTGTCAGATACTTCATGTCTTCCGCTGCCTATAAATATGGTCTGCCATCCCTGTAACTGAGGCAATGTTTTTTGCAGAGCCTGTGCAAGCAGTAAGGCTCCCTTGCCTTCGGTCATGCGTCCTGCGAACACTATGAGTTTTTCTTTTGCGGGCAGCGAGGTGGGTATCTCAATTCCATTATAAACGATATGCACCTTGTGGTGATATTTGCTGTCGATCCCATCGAGAAAACGATCGCGGATATAGCCGCTTACACAATATATTGCATCGCATATTTCCAGTAATGCTTCGCGCTCATCAGGAGTTTTAGCGTATTTCATTTCTTGGGCGTCATTATGCAAATGTAGTGCAAACCTACAGGGTGCCTTTTTTGCAATATAGTGTAAAAGATTGGGACGATTATGAATTTCTGCAAGCGCGACGTTGTTGCTATTAATAAAATTAACACAGCCTCGTGCATAGGCAGTTGTACGTTTTTCATACCATCTGGCTTGCGGTATTTTTATATAATCAATTCCGGAAAAACCCTCCTCGGATGTTCCCCCAAGCACGGTGATGTCATGATTATATTGACTGTGGCAGGTAAAATCACGAACACACAAAGCAATCGCTCCGAATTGAACGGGAGAGAATCCTTCACCTTTGGGCAATATTTCAGCTATTTTCAATTGAATTACTTACCTATTATTTGACTCGAAATACCGCAGACATTTTGTGATATATTTTGCATTAATTTTATCTAATAAAAAGTTAATTTATTGTGTGTATTCAAGTCATAATTTTATTTGGGATTATGTTGCGCTGTCTTATTATTTGTGATAGAGTTTTTGGTAGCTGGAAGATTCCAGCGTATCTCTGGGGTAGTATTTGTTATAGCAACGATAGTAGTCCCGGGTGTAATTATAAAACAAAAAGTTTTAATGAAAGGTTATTTTTATGCGTACATTGATTTCCCTTATGAAAGACGAAAATGGTGCAACAGCCATTGAATACGGTTTGATTGCTGCTCTTATTGCAGTTGCTGCAATTACCGCAATGACCACTCTTGGTAAGACTCTTTCCAATACATTTAGTACTGTTTCAGTTAACCTTACCAGCGCTCGCTAGTTTGATCGCTCCGCGTCCCACCGCAGAAAATGCGGTGAGACGCGGAGATTTATTTAAAGGATTTAAAGATTCTTTGAGTAAAATTCCGAGATAGCGAATGTTAGTAATAACTAATGAGGCTTTTTAATTCATAAAAAGCCTGTTTTTTTAATAAATTATTTGATTGAGTATTTTATGATAAATAGATTTTTTGCTTTAATAAAAGATCAGTCCGGTGCAACGGCGATTGAGTACGGTATAATTGGCGCACTTATTGCTGTCGCTGCTATCGTTTCGATGGCTAAAATAGGCCATACCTTATCTAACACCTTCAGCACTGTTGCAACGAACGTAAGCACCAAATCTCGTTAGATCTTTTACGCGTTGAGAAATACATTATCGCCCCGATTTGCGAATAAGACTCTTTGTGTTCGCTAAGAAGCTTCGCGTTTTGATTCTCTTCCCAGCCTTTTGCGCTCGTTAGAATCCAGAAATTTCTTTCTAAGTCGCAAAGATTTAGGCGTCACTTCCACTAATTCATCCGGCTCAATGTAAGACATCATCTGTTCCAGCGTCATAATGAGTGGTGGAATCAGACGCACGGCTTCATCTTTGCTGGTGGTGCGGATATTGGTGAGCTGTTTGCCTTTAAGTACGTTAATTTCCAAGTCATTGTCACGGCTATGTTCGCCCACTATCATGCCTGCATAGACTTTTTGTTGTGGATTGATGAACATAACGCCGCGATCCTGAAGATTCCAGATAGCATAAGCGACTGCATCACCCATATCAGTCGAGATGAGCGCGCCATTGCGGCGTCCTAGAATATCGCCTTTATAGGGGCCATAGCCATGGAACAGGCGGTTCATAATGCCGGTACCGCGTGTATCGGTCATGAATTCGCTCTGGTAACCAATGAGACCGCGAGCGGGCACATGGAATGTAATGCGGGTTTTACCGCCACCTGAAGGACGCATGTCTTTCATTTCGCCTTTGCGCAGCGAGATTTTTTCGACTACGACGCCGGTGAATTCTTCATCAACATCGACCAGCACTTCTTCAATCGGCTCCATTTTTTCGCCGGTATCGGGATCTTCACGCAATAATACACGCGGACGTGATACCGAGACTTCAAACCCTTCGCGGCGCATGGTTTCGATGAGCACCCCTAATTGCAATTCGCCGCGTCCACCCACTTCAAATGCGTCTTTTCCATCAGTTTCTTTGACAGAAATAGCAACGTTGGTTTCAGCTTCGGCAAAAAGACGCTCAGCTATAAGGCGTGAAGTAACTTTAGTACCTTCCTTGCCGGCAAGCGGAGAGTCATTGACTGAGATTGTAATTGCCATGGTTGGAGGATCTACCGGAGTAGAGGCAATAGGTGTGCTTATGGAAAGCTCACCAATAGTATCGGATACTGAGGCATGTTCAAGACCTGCAACGCAGATGATATCACCGGCTTCGGCTTCCGCGATTGGCACGCGCTTAATGCCCTGATAGGAAAGTAATTTGGTCATACGTCCCTGCTCAATGACTTTGCCATCTAGGCTCACGGCTTTGATAGGGATACCAACACGGGCGCGGCCACTGTAAACGCGGCCCGTGAGAATACGGCCGAGATATGGGTCAGCACTTAGAATGGTGGCAAGCATGGAAAAAGGTGCATCTTTATCGACATCGGGTGCTTCGACATAAGAAAGAATGGTCTCAAATAATGGATCGAGATTACTCTTTTCGTCTTCGAGATTTTTTACGCACCAGCCAGCACGGCCTGATGCATAGAGTATAGGAAAATCGAGCTGTGTATCGGATGCATCAAGCGCCACGAACAGATCAAACACTTCATTTACCACTTCATCAGGACGCGCATCCGAGCGGTCAATTTTATTGATAAGTACGATGGGGCGTAAGCCAAGATTCAATGCTTTCATCAACACGAATTTGGTCTGTGGCATGGGGCCTTCTGCAGCGTCTACCAGGAGAACGACGCCATCCACCATGGAGAGAACACGCTCCACTTCACCGCCAAAATCCGCATGGCCTGGTGTGTCCACGATGTTAATGCGCGTATCGCCGCGTACGACGGAAGTACATTTGGCAAGGATGGTAATGCCGCGTTCTTTTTCCAAATCGCCGGAATCCATGACGCAGGTTTCCACTTCCTGATTTTCACGGAAAGTGCCAGTTTGCTTAAGCATTGCGTCGACAAGCGTAGTTTTGCCGTGATCGACGTGAGCGATAATTGCGATGTTTCTGATATTTGTCATGCGCGCGGGTATAAGACAAGATGCGGCGGAAAGCAAGGGAAGTTATGACGATAATCGGTTATGCCGATAAAATAACACCGCTTTCGCTGCCGTTTTCGCTGGTTCTTGGTACGGTATTGGTTTGAGACTCGGCAGTTACAGTATCATCATTTGATCCATCAGTATTTAGTGTCAGATCAATATTATACCAGACATCACGCATCTGCTTTAATTCCTCTATGATTTGGTTACAGCGGGTCATACCCTCGTCTTTGTTTTTAAGAAAATTGACGGATAGTATACGCATCGACATATTCGCATAGAATTTGTGTAATACATGGGCAATATCTCCGCCATTTTCAAAGTCAATACTGCCGGCTAATCCCATCATAATTTCAGAGGCTTTGGAAAGGAGATTAAAACGGGCTTCAATACGACCTTCGTCAATAGCGACAATGGCCTGTTTTATAAACTTTATAGTTCCGTCATACAACATAACGATCTGGCGCGTTTTTGGCACCGTGCGTGTGGCGATGGAATAAGCCTGATATTGATGGTTTTTAGATAACGACATGTCCACTCCTTTTGTTTAATTAGCCCCCAGCAGCAGCGGCTGATTGCTGGGCGTTGAGATAATTAAGTGAGCTGTTAGCGGTTGATATGGCTGCTTCCAAAGCTGCAAACTTCGCCAAAAGTTGCTGGCGCGTAGTTGCTATCTGATTATTTACGTTAGTGATCTGGGTTTGGGTAGTTGTCGTTTTGGTAGCAATAGCCGCCTGATCCGTTGCAATAAGTCCGGTGTTAGCAGTAAGCGTGCTGGCAATGAAGCTATTCATCTGGCTTGCTATACCGTTGGTGGAAGTTACGGTCATGCCACTCTCATTACCTGAGCCGCTATAGATAAGAACCAATCCGTCAAGGCCACTTCCGGTTGGCGCAGCAAGAGATATGCTGCCTGATCCAAGGGGTGCTTCAGTAAGTGGAATATTACTATGCAGAACATGATTTGAGTCGGTATAGGATGCTGTATAAATACTATCGGTCTGATCCACATTGACTGTAAAATTCGAAATCGTCGGATCGGTCGGCGCGCTATATACCGCAAGATTTGGAGAAGAGGAGGTGGGGTTATAGCCAAAAATATTTTCAACACCACTTAAATTATCACTCAACGCATTTTGCAAAGCAGTACTATCAATAGAAAGCAAATTGGAAACCGCAGGGGTCGTGCTGGTTGCCGCAGAATTAATAAAATTAAGACCAATAGAAGAAAGCGTGTTACTGCCAGATACGCCCGCAACTACGGAGGCGGCATATTGACTTATCTGATTATATATACTGCCAAGTGCTGAATCACTATAGAGTACAGCGGTAGTAGCAGGTGCATTGGTCGTAGTATCATATTGAGTTTGCTGAGAATAGAAATTCAGGAAATTATTATAGGCAGTCACAAAACTGTTAATATCAGTTCCAATAGTGTCGATATCGGGGCTTATAGTCACAGAAAGATTTGCTCCCGGCTGGCTGGTTGTATTCTGCAATAAATTAAAGGTCACACCGGATACCAGATCGCTTACATTATTAGTTGCGCGATCAATGGTAACGCCATTGAACTGAAAGATAGCATCCTGTGCGGTTTGATCATTAGTAAAAGTAAGGTTACTAAGTGCACCGGAGGGATCATTGGTAATTGTGCTCGAATTAGCAAGGTCAAAAGCGGCTGCATTGCTCGCAATGCCGGTAGTATCCCCGGTAAATATCAATTTATACACACCGCTTGATACCTGCACCACTGTTGCGGTAACGCCAGCAGAGGCACCATTGACGGCAGCGGCAATATTGTCCAGGCTTTCGTTAGCACTTATAGTTACACTTTGTCCGTTAACCGTATAAGTTCCGGCGGTGAACTGACCGCTGGTTGCGGCACTGGAAGAAGCAACGGTGATATTGTTAGTGGCAGGCGTCGCCAAGTCAAAAGCAGCTGCATTGGTGGCAAGCGCAGCAGTATTTCCGGTAAAATCTATTTTATAATTACCAGTGGAGACTTGTACGACGGTGGCGGTGACACCGCCGCCTGAAGTATTAAAAGCGTTGGCAATATCATTCAGGCTTTCATTGGCGGTAATGGTGACGTTATTTGTACCATTCACCGAGTAAGTGCCGGCAGTAAATTGAGTGCCGGTTGCAGCGCTTGGGGAAGCCACGCTGATGGTATTGGTTTCCGTAGTATTGAGGTTAAAATCATTAGCCAGACCGGTATTTACACCGGTAAAAACCAGTTTAAATACACCCGCAGACGTTTGCAAAACGCTTGCCGATATTCCGGTTGAAGGCGAAGCGGCATTTGCAGTATTAAAGGCATTTGCTACCTGATTCAGAGTTTCGCCATTGGTTAGCGTTATGCTTTGTCCGTTTACAGTAAAAGTACCTGCGCCAAACTGACCGGTGGAAGGAGAGGTAAATACAACCTGTGTATCGGCATTAGCAATGTTGAAAGGATTAGATTCTTGAATTGTAGCCTGAGCCGTTTGCGAGATATTGGAAATATTATAAGTACCCAGTGCTGCCGATGCTGTAACGGTCGCGGTCAGAAAATTTGACGCTGCCTGGGTAGTATTAGAAGTTATATTGCTGGTTCTTGCAGCAAAGACATTGGCCGTGGAATCAGGATTTTGAGGAGTAGTAAGAAATGAACCAGCTGTCTGGAGCTGGGTTAAAAGCTGTTGTAAAGTATTAAGAGCAGATGCTTCGCTATTGTTTACAGTAATG
>JABDCC010000028.1:8255-13469 GCA_013288335.1 Alphaproteobacteria bacterium | reverse complement strand
GCGGATGTTAAACATTTATTAACTTTTCTAGGATATTCTCACTGAGTTGGTACTGCTAAAACCTACCGAACGAAAAATGGGAGAGAAGTAATGAGTAATAACTCACTTAGAGAAAGAATAAACTCTGATGGCTTACTGCTATGGAATCCTGGCCATGATGTTACAGGTTATCACAGGATGAAAGAGCAATTAGGCGATCTTTACCAAGAAACATGGCAAGAAAAAGAAAGCAGAGACCACAAAAATAAAGAAGCATATCTGAATCACATATGGCATAATAAGCCCTTACAGAACTTTGTATTTAATACATTAGGTCTTAATTGGGACTCTATATATTACGGCATCGATCGTTCACAGGCGAAGGTCCTGTATCATTGTTTTCAAGACCCTACAGCAGGACCTGCCCTTGTAGATTTATTTAATTCTATTGGTGACAAAGAGAAAAGAAAAAGCGCTTTTTATGAATTAATCGGAGAGGAGTACAAGAGGTCAGCCTATCCTGTTTTCGCAGTTGCAGAAAATGCAAAGGAAATAAAAGAGCTGTTTAATTCCCTGGGGGATTATGGGAAAGGGCAGTTTTCATTTTGCTGTATTACAAAAGATTATGGGGTATTCGCCAATGCCGCCAAGATAAAAGCTTTTATTGATAGTTTTCCAGGCGAAGCAGCCAAAAGCCCAAAAATCCGATCAGAAATATTACATACATTTACACGGTTTAATAATCAATTATCCATGACAAATCAAACCATCGCTGAAAATACGGATACGCTGCAAAAGCTTGTGGCTAAACACAGCGCAGAATTTCTCGATTATTTTAATAAGCTTCCTCAACAATATATATCTCCTCTTGTGCAAGGAAAAATCACTCTTGAAGAAACGGTGCTGGATATATTAAGAAACGATATAGAAGAAAGAGAGCCGAAACTTGTGCGACTTCCTGAGAAAATTCCGAGTACAGAATGGCTCTCCAATTATCTTAAAGCGCTCGGCCTCGCTGTACCTACGTCGTTTGTTGAAGAAGGAAGGCAATCGGTCAGGGACTATATCAGGCGCAAACTCGATATTACGGTTTTGGAGCCTGCTACGCCATTTGAAAATAAGTTGCTGCTCGAGACTGACTGGAAGCAATATATCGACAGGGCTCAACAAAAGAAAAGTGGCGGGTGGGTAGGTTTCGGCATGTAATGAGGGGACGTTTTATTCGTCGGAGAGGCTCTGCGCGGCGGTTTTTGTGAGAATCATTTTTTTGAGCGCCTGAGGGTAGACTTTATGTTCTTTTTCAAGGACTCGCGCACCCAGAGTCTCCGGCGTATCTCCCGCTAAAACAGGCACTTCCGCCTGCATTATAATCGGGCCGGAATCCATCTCCGCTACCACATAATGTACGGTACAGCCATGGGTTTTTACACCTGCCGCAAGCGCCTCTTCATGCGTATGCATACCCTTGAAAGCGGGAAGCAAAGAGGGGTGAATATTGATCATCCTGCTTTGCCATTTCGCCACAAACCCAGGCGTGAGCAACCGCATGAATCCAGCAAGGCATACAAACTCTGCTCCACTTGCCACAATTGCTTTGTGCAACGCTTCGTCAAATTCCTCACGGGTTGTGTAATCTTTGTTTCGGATAATTTGTGTGGGGATTTCTGCTTTTTCTGCGCGCTTTAGCCCAAATGCTTCGTCTTTATTGCAGATGACGGTTACGATTTTTGCAGGAAAATCAGGAGCCGCGCATGCATCAATCAGGGCTTGTAAATTACTGCCATTGCCGGAAATCAGTACCGCGATCGGCGCTTTCTTCATACGTATATCACACGCTCTTCTGCTCGTTTTATAATGCGCCCGATAATTTGCGCGCGCTCACCTTCATGTTTTAAGACTGCCAGAACTTCATCGGCTTTTTCTACTTTCACCACGACAATCATGCCGATACCACAATTAAAAGTGCGCAGCATTTCCGACTCCGACACATTGCCAAATTCCTGCAGCCACTTAAATATTTCAGGCTTTACCCATGCTTTCAAATTTATTTCTGCCGACACTTCTTCCGGCAACACGCGCGGAGTATTCTCGGTGATACCACCGCCAGTGATGTGGGCAAGCGCGTGCACAAAGCCGGTGCGTATGGCAGCCAGGCACGGCTTTACATAGAGCCGCGTGGGAGTCAGCAAAATATCTGCCAGTTTCTTATTGTCGTCGTTTGCCAAGTCTATTTTCTGCGCGGAAATAATATGGCGCACCAGCGAATAGCCATTGGAATGAATTCCATCGGAAGAAAGACCGATGATTACATCGCCTTCGGAAACTTTCTTCGGCAAAATATCTTCGCGCTCGACTGCACCGACCGCAAAACCCGCGAGATCATATTCACCCTTCTGGTAAATTCCCGGCATCTCGGCGGTCTCACCGCCGACCAACGCACAACCCGCTTTTTTGCAGCCCTCAGCTATGCCTTTTATCACGCTTTCTGCAACGCCGACATCGAGTGCAGAAGTTGCGAAATAATCGAGAAAAAATAGCGGCTCCGCACCCTGTACTATCAAATCGTTGACGCACATCGCAACCAGATCAATACCGATAGTATCGTGGCGGTTTAACGCCTGCGCGAGCTTGATTTTTGTACCCACCCCATCAGTGCCGGACACCAGGATCGGATCTTTGAAGCCTGAGGCTTTTAAATCAAACAATGCGCCGAACCCGCCGACGCTGCCCATAACGCCTTTGCGCAAGGTTGCTTTGGCCAATGGCTTGATCCGCTCGACAAGCGCGTTGCCAGCGTCTATATTTACTCCTGCGTCCGCGTAGGTAACTTTAGCTTTGGTCAACTCATGCCTCTCTTTCGAATTTCGCTGCATTATTCCTATAAAACCGCGCTTCTTGCAAGTTTTTTGCTGCTATTGCTTTTGAGCAAGCCTGCGTCCGTCTTTGCAGCAGATAGTTACAGTGTAGATAATGTTGTAGTCGATACTGAAGGTGAAGACCCAAACCAGGCCAAAACCAAAGCCTTAGCACAGGGTGAAGTGGATTCTTTCAAGCAACTCATTGAGCGGCTTAATCCGGCAAAAGCTACTGATATCATTGCAAAAGTACCGCCAGCACAAATCAGCACCATGATTCGCGGTTACGAGATTATCGAAGAAAAGATAACCGGCGCACATTACCATGCAATGCTTAAATATAATTATGATCAGGAGAAAATTCAGCCTTTGCTCGAGGCGCAGACGAATGCCGCAAACCCTTCGCAACCTGCGGCGGAAACCCATGCGAGCAAAGCGGTGCTTGTGCTGCCAGTATACCGGGAAGGTAGCAAACTCAAACTCTGGCAGGATGATAATAAATGGCGCACCAGCTGGTATGAATCAGCGCTTGAATCAAGCGGCGGCATGGCAGTGGCACCCCTTGGCGATATTGATGACCGCGTGGACGTCGATGATACCAACGTGGAAACTGCAACTGCAAAATCACTTTCGCGAATGTATGGGCGCTATGGTGTTGGTGAAATTTATGTGCTGACTGCGTATTTCAACCAGAAAGCCGACCCCAAACCGGCACTTGAAGTGACGCTGCACAGGATTACCCCTACCAAGGAAGATACAACGCATATGGATTTTACCATACGTTCCACTGAAACGCTGGATGATCTTATGGTGCGCGCTTCCGGTGAAATCGCGCGGTACCTGCAAAAACTGCAGACTATTAATCCCAATAAAATCGAATTTGAGCGCTTAAAAGACATCAACGCGCGTGTGAATGTGAGTACGATTACCGAATGGGAGGCGTTGCGCAAACGCCTACTGACCCACGGCAATATTGTATCTATTAAACTGACTTCCATTTCTTTTTATGAAACCAGCATGGTGATTACTTTCAAAGGCACACCCGATATGCTCGGAAAAACCTTAGTGGCCTCAGGCTTACGCGTGATGCAGGACGGCGATAGTTTGGTGTTAGCGCTCAAATAAGGAATTAGTGATTAGGCTTTAGGCATTGGAGATATTTTTTAAAGCCAATCCCTAATGCCTATTGCCTAATGCCTTACTCTCTCTTAATCTTACGGCAATAAATTTATAAGGAGTCACCCATGTCTATAGATGCTAAACTTTCCGCTCTCGGCTTTTCGCTTCCCGCGGTTACCATGCCTGCCGCCAATTATGTGCCATATGTCACTGCTGGCAATCTGGTGTATTTCTCGGGCACATTGCCCATGCTTGATGGCAAGCCGCAATTCGTTGGCAAAGTCGGCAAAGAATATAGCATTGAACAGGGTCAGGAATGCGCGCGAATTTGCGTACTCAATATTCTTTCGCATTTAAAAAATTCATTGGGTGGCGACCTCGGCAAAGTAAAACGCCTTATCCGTCTTGGCGTATTTGTTAATTCTGCTGCCGGATTTACCGATCAGCCCAAAGTTGCCAATGGTGCATCTGATCTTATGGTTGCCCTGTTTGGCGATAATGGCAAACATGCACGCTTTGCTGTCGGCGTAAGTGAGCTCCCTTTTGGTGTCGCTGTTGAGATTGATGCAACCTTCGAAATATAAATGAACCTTAAAAAAGCAAAGCGTCTTGTCGTCAAAGTCGGGTCTTCGATTTTAATCGGAGATAACGGCAGCGTTCACAAGAAATGGCTTGCTGCATTTGCCGAAGATATCGCTACCATTAAAGCACGTGGCACAGAAGTGATTATTGTCACCTCTGGCGCGGTAGCGCTTGGGCGTAGTAGCATTGGCAAAGGCCATATTAATGGAAAAGATGGGGGACTTCTAAAATTAGAAGAAAAACAAGCCGCAGCAGCTTGCGGACAAATTATGCTGGTGGAAGCTTGGCGGGAGAGTTTGCTCAAACATAACATCGCCACCGCTCAAGTACTTCTTACCATTGATGACAGCGAAAACCGCAGGCGTTATTTAAACGCACGCGGAACGCTTGAGACCTTGCTCGAAAATAACGTCATCCCCGTTATCAATGAAAACGACACGGTCGCAACCGCAGAACTCCGCTTTGGCGATAATGATCGCTTAGCTGCGCGCGTTGCACAGATGGTAAGCGCGGATATGCTTGTGCTGCTCTCCGACATTGACGGGCTTTATTCCAGAAACCCCAGCATCGATAAAAACGCAAAATTTATTGCTGAAGTAAAGGCAATTACACCCGCGATTGAAGCAATGGCGGGAAGTGCTAAATCCACAGTCGGTTCCGGCGGCATGATTACCAAAAT
>JABDCC010000028.1:7323-8245 GCA_013288335.1 Alphaproteobacteria bacterium | reverse complement strand
AAAATTGAAGCGGCGAAAATTGCACTTGCTGCTGGCTGTCACATGTTAATTGCTGCAGGAAAACCACTCTCGCCACTCAAGAAATTTGAAGCGGACGAACATGGCACCTGGTTTATCTCTTCTTCCACACCAACGAGCGCACGCAAACACTGGATTTCAGGCGCGGTTGCGCCCGCAGGCATTATCACCGTAGATACAGGTGCCGCCGAAGCGCTCATCAAAGGCAAAAGCCTGCTTCCAGCGGGAGTCACTAAAATTGCGGGAGTGTTTGAGCGTGGCGACGCAGTTACTATTAAATCTCCTCAAGGCAAAGCCTTAGGCAAAGGCCTGATTGCGTATTCGAGCGAAGACACCGCAAGAATCATTGGCCATAAAAGCCAGGAAATTGAACAAATTCTGGGTTTTAAAGGAAGAGCCGCCCTCATCCACCGCGATGATTTGGTGCTTGGTTAAAATCTTAACTTGGGTACGCGGAGGAGTTCTATATGACGACCTCGCAGGCTAATACGTAGGCAGAAAAACAAAATGTTTTTTTAAGAAGCCTTGCGTGAATGCGCACCGATAACACGCGCAACCTGACCACCGGGAGCTTGCAGAATGCTTGCAATGCGGGTCGCAGGAGCCTGAAGCAGGCCAACGATTTTCGCACGCAATTCATCAAGTGATGGCAATTTGGAAAGCTCGGTAACTGCTTTTGAATCGAGCAATACTTCACCGAATGCGCCGCCCAAAAGCACGAGCTTTTCATTAGCTTTTGCAAATTCAATGAGCACCTTGGCAACCGCAACGGGGTCACTGGAGTAAGCAATCGCAGTCGGGCCTACAAACATTTTGGAAATCTGTTCAAATTTTGTTGCAACCAGTGCACGCTGGGTCAGTTTGTTTTTGGTTACTTTGAAACCAGCACCGATATCGCGGATTT
>JABDCC010000028.1:0-7313 GCA_013288335.1 Alphaproteobacteria bacterium | reverse complement strand
CGCGGATTTTTACGCGCAGAGCGGTAAGCTCAGCAACGGTGAGTCCCTTGTAATGAGCAACAAGCACGATGCTTGATGCGGAAACTGACTGGTTCAATGTCTCAATCAGTTCTTTTTTCTCAGTGCGGTTCATGTCTCTTCTCCTTATGCTGCGCTTAAGCTTGCAACATCGATTTTAACACCAGGTCCCATAGTGGTAGAAATGGTGACTTTCTTTAAGTACGTGCCTTTGCTGCCAGCGGGCTTCGCTTTATTTACTGCATCCACAATCGCTTTCACGTTCTGGGCAATGGCTTCTTCACTAAAGCTTATTTTCGCAATGCCAGCGTGAACGATTCCGGCTTTTTCAACACGGAATTCAACCTGGCCGCTTTTTGCAGCCTTGATAGCTTCCACTACGTTTGGTGTTACAGTGCCGAGCTTTGGGTTTGGCATAAGGCCACGCGGACCAAGAACCTTACCAAGTTTACCTACAACCGCCATCATGTCAGGGGTTGCGATGCAACGGTCAAAGCCCATTTCACCTTTTAAGATTTTTTCTGCCAAATCGTCAGCACCTACTAATTCAGCACCGGCTTTCACCGCCTCTGCAGCTTTATCGCCACGAGCAAACACGGCAACACGGATGGATTTGCCGATACCGTTTGGCATAGCAATCATACCGCGAACTTGCTGGTCAGACTGTTTAGGATCAACACCGAGATTGATAGCAACATCGACTGTCTGGTCATATTTGGTAGCACCGCTCTTGATGAGCTTTACCGCTTCTGCAATCGGGTAAGATTTTGCACGGTTAACAAGCTTTGCAGCTGCTGCATAACGCTTGCCGCCAATGTTCTTAACTTTCTTTGCGCCTGCTGCTTTTTCTTTTTTAGCCATGATTATTCTCCTACTACTTTCAGGCCCATTGCAAGGGCGGAGCCGCGCAACATAGCAACGGCTGAGTCTACGTCGTTCGTATTCAAATCTTTCATTTTCAACTTTGCGATCTCACGCAGCTGAGCCACTTTAATCTCGCCAACGATATCACCTTTACCAGGTGTGGTTGAGCCTTTTGCAACACCGGCGAATTTCTTTAAGTAAAAAGATACTGGCGGAGTTTTTGTTACAAACGAGAATGTACGATCTGCATAAGCAGTGATAACCACAGGAATTGGTGTACCAGGTTCAACACCTTGCGTGGATGCGTTGAACGCTTTGCAGAATTCCATGATGTTCAAACCGCGTTGACCCAGAGCCGGACCAATCGGGGGGGATGGGTTCGCTTTTCCAGCAGGAACCTGTAATTTAATGTAACCTGTTATTTTTTTAGCCATATATGCTTTCCGTATTCTAAAGAGGGTGCGCTTTATAACGCAGTTTTTATGTTTTGCAAATAAAAATATAGGCGGGGACTGGGATTATCTTATGCAACCTTCTCCACCTGTGTAAATTCAAGCTCAACCGGGGTTGGGCGGCCAAAGATGGAAACGGCTACTTTTACGCGGCTCTTTTCATCGTCAACCTCTTCAACAATACCAATAAATGACTCAAATGGCCCTTCAGTAACCTTAACCGATTCACCCACTTCATAGACCACAGAACTTTTGGGATGGTCGATGCCTTCTTTTACCTGGCGGAAGATAGCTTCGGCTTCAGCTTCTGAGATTGGCTGGGGCTTTCCACCACCGCCCAAGAACCCGGTTACCTTCTGAGTGGTCTTTACCAGATGCCAGGATTCGTCAGTTAATTCCATTTTTACAAGCACATAGCCTGGAAAGAATTTGCGCTCAGCGCTGGTTTTCTTGCCACGGCGAATTTCCACTACTTCTTCAGTTGGAACCACAACATCCTCAAACATATGAGAAATACCCTGTTGTGCAGCCTGCTCTTTAATGGATTGAGCAACTTTTTTCTCAAATCCTGAGTGAGCGTGAATTATGTACCAGCGCATCGCCATGAGTTCTATCCTTTATATTCCGATTCCAAGAATTGCCCGCACACTTGCGGAAATAATGCTGTCGATAAACCAGAAAAACATTGCCGCAATTACCACCAGAATCAGCACCATCGTCGTTGAAACCATGGTCTCCTTGCGGGTTGGCCAGACTACTTTGCCAACTTCCTGGCGTACTTCGCGGATAAATTTTGCAGGATTCATTGTCGACACAAACTTACTTTTAAATTAACTAAATTAGCTGCTTTTCTTTTCTTTTTTCTTAGGTGCTGCAGGCTTTGCATCTGCGCTTTCAGCCTTCACTTCGGCAGTTTCTGCTTTTGCAGACTTGGCTTCTGGCTTTGCTTCCGATTTGTTCGTATCAAGGAAGGCAAATTTATTCGAGAACTTCTCCATCTGGCCAGTTTTACGAATAGTGATACCACCAACCCATGCAGGGTGTGTTTTAGGATCCACATCCAACTGAATCACATGACCGCTCGCGCCCATAGTTGAGCGGGTTTCATACTTGGTACCATCGGTCATCACAACGGTGATCGGATGGTAGTCAGGGTGAATGCCTTCTTTCATAAAACTTCTCCAATAAATATTTGAGGGGTGGTGTTTAGCGCAAACCATCGCGCAAATCAAGGCTTTTTCATAACTCGCCAGATTGCCCGAATATAGTCAGATAAATCAGGGTTTAGCTGACTTTTGATGAATCCGAGAGACATCCATGGTTAAGTGGTCCGTGACCTTTGCCAAAACCAGGCGCAGTTTTGATGGCATTTGCTACGTAATCCCGTGCACGTTCTACCGATTTTTCAAGGCTTAACCCTTGCGCAAGGCTTACCGCAATGGCGGAGGCCAAAGCGCAACCGGTGCCATGCGTATGGTGGGTATGAATACGTGGTGAGGTAAATATTTCTGTCATGAGTTGCGAGTCGCGATTGGTAATTAGTATATCGGTGACTTCATCACCCGGCAAATGCCCACCCTTCATGAGCACGCTCCCACATCCCAGTTTAAGCAGTTTTTTACCGGCCTCTTCCATATTTTCTCTGGAAATTGCATGTGCGCCTAACAACAGTTCTGATTCTGGCACATTGGGTGTAATAAGCGTTGCGCGCGGGATGAGCCTTTTTATAAGCATCTCCACAGCGTCCGGCTCTAAAAGGGGCGCTCCGCCCTTGGCAACCATGACGGGGTCCACAATAAGCGGGATATCCGGGTAATCCTCCAGTACATTTGCTACGGTCTCAATAATTCCGGCATTAAGCAACATTCCGGTTTTAATAACATCCGCACCTATGTCATCCAACACCAGCTGTATCTGCTGGGCGATAAATTCTTTTGGCACGGCGTGAACACCAAAAACCCCAAGCGTGTTTTGAGCGGTAAGCGCAGTAATAGCGGTCGCCGCATAACCGCCAAGTGCGGTTATGGTTTTGATATCGCCCTGTATTCCAGCCCCGCCGCCCGAGTCTGAACCCGCTATAATAAGAACGCGACCTTTCATAAATCAACTATAATATCTGTTTACAAGACAAGAGACAGCCGAGAGATCAAATACCGCAAATGCTATAAATATACCATATACATATAGGGTATTCATTACAGGGTTTAACGGCTTCAGATCATCCACAATCAGACACAGAAACAAAGCTATGGGAATATAATATCTTCCCTGAAGGCCATCTATTACATCTGCGCCAACCGGTGTATAGGTTACATATAAAATGAGAGAAATGAGTAAAATCGTGAGTAATGAAGGGACAATTACAGCGCATATTTGCTGGCAAGCATATGCTCTTTTCAGAAATTCATGTGCGCCCGCAAAAAATGTTATCGCAAGTAATAAAAAAGATCCTATATAGACCAAAGGCGGCAAAAGAGTGTCTTGCCAACCCAACACTCCGACAAATGTCATGAGATTATATTTTCCGCGGGAAAAGAAATTGTTCACCGCTATCATGAGAAATTTTGCAGGATCATGTAATACGAGTGAAGATTGTTGTGCGCTATTGATATTTGTATCCAAAAGAAGCGGCACATGCATTAAATCCCGAATCGCCAGCAACCAACCAAGGACGGCAACCACGGATAAAATAGCGCCTGTCAAAAAAGTTTTATTATTAGTTTTGCCCGATATAAACCCCAGTATAACGATTCCCGCAACAAACAGCATATAAGGGGGTTTACATAAAAAAGCGATCGTAAACAGCACCCACATGATTATTGGCGTCACTCCTTCCGCAACAATGGTTTTTTGATCCAGAATCCTGGAAAAGAGGCCTATTGCGAGTACTTCAGCGCTGACGAGCAAAGCGTCCTGACTCAGTGAAGCAAATTCAAACAGCGTCGTCGGCATCAGCAATATTATAGCCATCACCATTTTGCCTCTGTGGGTGATTTTAATAGCAAAAAAACACAGAGCCAGAGCTATCAGACAATTTGCCAACCGTGCCATATAAAAAGAATGAAGCACTGTTAAATCTGCTGCCTGAGAGAGCCTCAATGCGGCTGCCGTAATAAAATAACCCACCGGAGGATATAACGCCGAGTTTACAAAGCTTACATACACAGTGTCACGAGACCATTTCTTTTCAGAAATATGATTCGCTTTTTCTTCAATGCTATCTATTTTTTTATCAGGCTGGTGTATTAATTTTGTAAATCCTGGAAACTGCACAATTTCTACGGCAGATTTATTAATTTGCCAACCTGGCGTCGCAGGCAATAATACTCCGTCGCCAACCTGCAGCGCTCTATAAAAATGATACGGCTCATCGGGAACCTGAAATGGCGGCGTTATAAAAACCATCTGCAATGCAATGGGGGCAGCCACCAATAACCATAGCCACTGTAACTTACTTAACCAATCAATACAGAAAATTTTATTGAGAAAACCAGACTGGCTCAACATCACGCAGCTTTATCCACCGTATCGGCAATCATATCGACTAGCTTACGTATTTCCGCCTCATTTTCACCCTCTGCCATAATGCGGATGAGCGGTTCGGTGCCGGATTTACGCACGAGTATGCGCCCATCTTTGCCGAGTTTATCTTCGGCAGTTTTAATAGCGTCTTTTACTTCTTTGCGGCTCAGTGGCGATGCGCCGTTTTTGTAACGCACATTCTTCAGTATCTGCGGCAGAGGCGCAAATAATTTACTCACTGCGCTCATTTTCTTGCCTTCTTCAAGCATCACCGCAATGGCTTGCAAGCCCGCCACAAGGCCATCCCCGGTTGTGGAATAATCGCTGAGTATAATATGACCGGATTGCTCACCGCCGATATTATAGCCGCCGCTGCGCATGGTTTCAGCCACATAGCGATCACCAATTTTTGCGCGCTTTAATTTCAGGCCAATACTGGTGAGATAATGTTCGAAACCCAAATTAGACATATCGGTTGCCACCACGCATTTGCCGCGCATCAGGCCTTTTTTATGCCAGTAGGTGGCAATCATCGCCATCAACTGGTCGCCATCGACAAGCTTGCCTTTTTCATCGCAGAGCACCACACGGTCAGCATCACCATCGAGCGCTATACCTAAATCCGCTCCGTGTTTTATAACCGCTTCACAAAAATGTTTGGGGTGGGTAGAGCCACAATCGCGGTTAATGTTAAAACCATCTGGCGTTACGCCGAGTGGAATCACTTCGGCTCCAAGTTCAAACAACACCGCAGGCGCTATCGGGTAAGCAGCACCATTGGCGCAATCGATGACTATTTTTAAACCGTCCAGCCGCAATTGTTTGGGGAACGTATTTTTAATAAACTCTATGTAGCGACCCTTGGCGTCATCCAGGCGACGGGCGCGACCAAGCTTATCAGGGGCGGCAAGCGCCACGTTACCGTTTTGCATCAGCGCTTCAATCGCATGTTCGGTCTCATCGGAAAGTTTAAAACCATCGGGGCCAAAAAGTTTGATGCCGTTATCGTAATAAGGGTTATGCGAAGCGGAAATCATCACGCCGAGATCGGCGCGTAAACTTGGTGTGAGCATAGCGACTGCTGGGGTTGGAAGCGGACCAACAAGCACTACATCCATACCCACAGATACAAACCCGGAGGTGAGCGCAGATTCCACCATATAGCCGGAAAGGCGAGTGTCTTTGGCAATGATAACACGGTGACGGTGGTCGCCGCGCAGGAAAATTTGCCCCGCCGCCTGACCAAGCCGAAGAGCAATATCGGGAGTCATGGGCGAAGTGTTGGCGGTTCCTCTTATGCCGTCTGTGCCAAAATAAATACGTTCTGTCATAATAGTTTTTCTTATGCAGTAACAGGTGCGCCGGATGCGTCATCCGGTTTTTTGCGGCTAGACGGCACGGAAGGTTTTGCGGAAATTACATTGCCACTGTCATTGTCACCACGATCCAGCGGTTCACCGCGCAAGAGCGCTTTGATGTCATCGCCTGAGAGGGTTTCATATTCGAGCAGATTCTTCGCAATAATATGAAGTTCATCAATATGCTCAGTTAAAATTTCTTTGGCCTTGGTGTGCGCACCTTCAACGATCTCATGCACTTCTTCATCAATCAAGTCCGCCATCTTGCTTGATATTTTATTGCCTTGCGAATAGCCGGTATACATATCCTGATTATCGCTGCCGTAGAATAATGGACCAAGCTTGCTGCTCATGCCCCACTCGGTCACCATCGCGCGCGCGAGTGCGGTGGCATGTTTGATATCGGACGATGCGCCACTGGAAACCTTATCATGCCCGAAGATGATTTCTTCCGCCACACGTCCGCCCATGGAAACAGCAAGGTCAGCGTACATTTTATCGCGCAGGTAAGAAATTTTGTCGGCTTCCGGCAAACGCATTACCATACCGAGCGCACGTCCGCGCGGAATGATGGTTGCTTTGTGAATCTGATCGGAAGCGGGCTGATAAATCGAGACCAGCGCATGGCCGCCTTCATGGTAGGCAGTCATTTTCTTTTCTTCCTCGCTTATCACCATCGATTTGCGCTCTGCACCCATCATTACTTTGTCTTTGGCAGCCTCTAAATCACGCATGGTGACTACTTTTTTGCCATTACGCGCGGCGAGCAACGCCGCTTCATTGACGAGGTTGGCCAAGTCAGCACCGGAAAACCCGGGAGTTCCACGTGCAATCACGCGGGGGTTTACGTCAGGCGCCTGCGGCACTTTGCGGAGATGCACAGCAAGTATTTTTTCGCGGCCATTAATATCGGGATTAGGTACAGTAATCTGACGATCAAAACGACCGGGACGAAGTAATGCAGGGTCAAGCACGTCAGGGCGGTTGGTGGCAGCTACAATAATCACCCCTTCATTAGCCTCAAACCCATCCATTTCCACAAGCATCTGGTTCAGCGTCTGTTCACGCTCGTCATTACCACCGCCCATACCAATACCCC
>JABDCC010000027.1 GCA_013288335.1 Alphaproteobacteria bacterium | reverse complement strand
GGAGATAAAGCCATTGATTTCCGGACGGCGCATAAGTAACTGCATTGAAATCCACGCGCCAAACGAAAATCCGGATATCCAGCAGGCGGAAGCATCCATATTCTGTTGCTGAATCCAGTCGAGTGCAGTCGCTGCATCGGCAAGCTCACCAATGCCATCGTCAAATGTCCCTTGTGATTTGCCTACGCCACGAAAGTTAAAACGCAGCGCCGAAAATCCCGCACGCACAAATGACTGATACAGATTATAACTAATCTTATTATTCATTGTGCCGCCGTAGAGCGGATGCGGATGGAGAACGACAACAATAGGTGCGCCTTTTACTTCATTATGATGGTAGCGACCTTCGATGCGCCCTTCCGGGCCACTGAAAAATATTTCCGGCATTGATTTATACTATCTGATGGTTCAAGGTTGATTGTTTTGCTGTGGTATATTAGAATATTAGTCGTTAAGTCGAGCACTTTCTTAATATATTGTTTCACGGATTGCAATGTTCAAACATGTTTTGCAGGAAATTGATGTAGTTTTCGCCCGTGATCCGGCCGCAAGGTCGCGTTTGGAGGTGTTTTTATGCTATCCGGGTTTCCACGCCATGGCCTTTCATCGTCTGAGCCACAAGCTTTGGCGGCATAATTTTAAGCTGCTTGCCCGCTGGATTTCGTTCTTTGCCCGGTTTTTAACCGGTATTGAGATACATCCCGGGGCTAAGATCGGCGCGCGGTTCTTCATCGATCACGGCATGGGAGTGGTCATTGGTGAAACCTCCACCATTGGCGATGATGTTACGTTATATCATGATGTTACGCTCGGTGGCACCTCATTTGAAAAGGGAATACGCCATCCGCAGTTAGGCAATAATGTGATTGTTGGAGCGGGCGCCCAGTTGCTTGGCCCTATCCATGTGGGTGATAATGCCAGAATTGGCTCTAATGCGGTTGTTGTCAAGGATGTGCCTGAAGGCGCGACGATGGTGGGAGTTCCGGCGCATGCAACCGAAACGCATGTTATTCCACTTAGCAAAACTTTTGAAGCTTACGGCACGCCCAAAGAAGATGACCCTATGCAGGTTACGCTGGAAAAACTTATTAAAAAAATGAGTGAATTACAGACAAGGGTAACTGAGCTTGAAGCGCAGAATGACGATTTGGCGAAGTCCGCACAGCGCTGGGAGGGCAAATAGCCTATGATACTCAGCACAAAAGCACGTTATGCGGTGATGGCGATGGTAGATCTGGCGCGCAACTCCAGCGATAAGCCGGTAAAGCTCGCCGATATAGCCCTGCGTCAGGAGGTGCCACTTGCCTATTTGGAGCAGATATTTGCGCGGCTTAAGCATCATGGGCTGGTAAAATCAGTAAAAGGCCCTGGTGGCGGGTATTTGTTAACTCGTGAAGTTTCCGAGGTACCGATAAGTGATATTGTGACCGCTGCCGAAGAGCAGATTAAGATGACGCGCTGTGAAATGGAATCCCACGCAGGCTGCATGGCAAGCAAAGAACAATGCCTGACTCATGACTTATGGGAAGGGTTAAGTGACCGTATTTTCAATTATTTTAATGCTATTTCGCTTGAAGATGTCTGCAAAAAGAAGCTGCAGGTGAATAAATCCCCTAAAAACGATATTTCCACTCCCTGTTAACGATATTTTAAGGAATATCGGGTAGTTTAAACACTAGTAATTAGGAAAGAGGAGTGTTTATGTATCTTAAAGATGAAGTTGAATATAATGAGGTTACGGATTTTAATACCATTCATAATCCAGAAAATATGAACGCGACAATGCTTGAAACATTTGGCCAGTTACTAAAGCAACTTCCGGAATATAAAGAAACTGGAGCCGCCAAAGGGATTACATTTTCACTCAAAGAACAAAAAATAGATATGGGTGATGAAGGCTCTCTATTCTTTCCAAAAGAGAGATATAGCGTAGTCGCTACAAAAAAATACTTAGGTGGAAAACTATTTGGAGTGTTTAACGAAGAAGAGGTGGTTGCAGAAATAAAATGCATGAATCAGGATTATCATCCTGAACTTTATTGTATAGACTATACCAAAAACACAGCAAAACAACCATCGAATGAAGCAACTCCACCTGCTATAAAAGAAATATTACAAAAAACACTTGCTCAGGCGAAAAAAATAATTGCCAGTTGGCAAGATGAAGGTTTTGGAGAAGTTGAGTTTAATAGCGGAAGACCAGATGGTGGCCTTAAAACGAAGTCAGAAGGAGCGGTGGCTGCTTATTTAGACCAGATTAAGGTTCATCCGCATAATCAACAAAATCAGGTGCTTTCTAAGAAGTAAGCACTAGTGTATTCCAGCCATTTAAGACGATACGCGACTTGAGTCGTAAGCCCTGTGCGCGGTGAGGGCTAAGCACCATTTTTTCCTGCGATGCAAGTAACCCTGAAAGAATAACTGTTCCCTTTGGTGCAAGGTTTCTCTTCAATTGTGGTGCCATTTTCATGAGCGGACGCGCCAATATATTTGCAACAATTAAATCATAGGGTGCATTTGTCCTGCAAAGCGCTGCGTTATAGCCATCACCCGCCGCAAAGCGCAAAAAATTCTGCAATTTATTTTTGCGTGCATTTTCTTTAGCGACTTTTACCGAAACCGGATCAATATCAATTCCAATCACCGGAACATGCCAGAGCTTTGCCATGGCAAGCGCCAGGATCCCTGAACCGCATCCCATATCGAGCGGACGATTAAACTTTTTATATTTTGCAAGCCTGCTTATTGCCAAAAGGCAGCCGCTGGTCGTCGCATGTTCGCCACTGCCAAACGCAGCTCCGGCATTGACCTCTAATGCCAGCTTTCCATGGGGGGCTTCATTCTTCACGTGCGAGCCATGCACATAAAACCTGCCCACATACAGCGGTGGAAAACTTTGTTCTACTTCGCTTACCCAGTCTTTTGGCAGAAGTTCGATGATTTCGTATCGGGGTGTTGGTGTGTCCGACATACCTGACATGAGAGCAAGCCGTGCCTCAATTGCTGTTTTTACTGGCGGGGTATCGGTAATAATCTCCACACACCATTCCGGCCCGTCTTCTATGACTTCAAAACTCAAAACGGCGAGCGCAATGTCACTGAAGGATTCATCTACCGAGAGAATTAACTCACGCACAGTATAAACTTTTATCTGCCATTGCTTCGCTGGCTGATAAAATGGATTGGTTTTAATTGCCGCTTTGCCCATTAAAAACCCATTACGAATATGGGTGAACATACTGTAGTTGTCATGGAAAGGAAATATTTTGCCGGACTAGCAGTAGTTGTACACCAGACATCATTGGTAGAGTTATAAACATAGGCCCGCACTTTTCCGGTCTGAGGGAATCCGTCATCAATTTTTGCATCAATTTCTGATGTCTGCTCAGGTGTCAGAACGGGAATGTCGGTGATATTACCGGAATCCTGTTTACCGAATTGAATGATGTTCCCATAAAATCCACTATATCGGTTAGCGTCGCCAGCCGCAACAGTGCCCCACCATGTAACAGAATAGCCGCTTCCTCTGAATGGACCTGCCGGAACATTGGTTCCTATAATAGAATCATAGGCGCTGCCAGAGCCTGCCTGATTGCTGAGCGATTTTCCATACATGCCGGCATAATATAAGTGTTGCCAGAAAAGGGAGTTTTCACTGGCCTGGCTTGCGGCATTCGTGCTGAGTATTTGCCCATCGCCATTACCATTACATGTGCCAGATGTCCCGCCGCCAGTCGGACAACCAACACTATCGGTACCCCAGATTGCTATAGCATTGGGAAAATCACCGGGAAGCGCATTATAAGCCTGCTTAAAATTGCCGACCGCAGTCGTGATGCTGTCAATATCGGTAATCACCGTCTGCAACCTGGAGGTAACAAGCATGGACTGGCCTAGTATGATGCTGCCAACAATTACCCCTATGATAATCAGGACTATCGACATCTCAAGAATCGTAAAACCTTGCGGGGGTTTGTGTTGCATGTAAATACCCATTAAGTTATCTATCTCAGTAATATAAATGTTAGCAGAAGTTGCCGCAATGAAATTTGAGGAAATGATGAGTATGCTGAAACGAATATATTTTAGCTTAATTTTTGTAATGGTTTCTGTGGCAATGGCCAATGCGGCATATGCAAGTGAACAATTACGCATTGTAGGCTCATCCACCGTGTATCCTTTTTCGGCAAGTGTTGCCGAGCATTTTGGCAAAGCAGGAGATTTTCGCACGCCTGTGGTGGAATCCACAGGTACTGGGGCAGGGCTTAAGCTGTTTTGTAATGGTATAGGGGATGGGTATCCTTATATCACCAATGCCTCACGCAAAATATTGCCAAGCGAACAGGCGGAATGTGCAAAAAATGGTGTAAATAAAATAATCGAGGCGCGGTTTGGTTATGACGGCATTACGTTTGCCAACTCTGTAAAAGGGCCACTTTTTAAACTCTCACGAAAAGAAATTTTCCTGGCGCTTGCTGCTGAAGTGCCAAAAGACGGCAAAATGGTAAAAAATTATTATACAAAATGGCAGCAGATTGATCCTGCTTTGCCAGATGTGCCGATTAAGGTGTACGGCACGCCGCCGGTTTCTGGAACCTATGATACTTTTATTGAATTGGTGATGAAAAAAGGCTGCGAACAGGTGCCGGAACTTGCTGCGATTATTACCGATAAAGATATGTTCGATCGCAAATGCAGGACTTTGCGTGAAGATGGCGCGTTTATTGAGGCGGGTGAAAACGGCAACCTCATTGCTGAGAAACTTATTGGTGACCCCGATGCGCTGGGCTTTTTCGGGTTTAGTTTCCTCGAACAGAATACCGGAAAAGTGCAGGGCAGTGTTATCGACGGCATTACGCCTAGCTTTGAATCTATACAGGATGGAAAATACCCGATTTCGCGTCTGCTGTATTTTTATATCAAGGCGGATAATGATAAACCCATTGCTGGCATCAAAGAATACGCGCAGGAATTCTTGAGCGAAGCGGCGATTGGCGATGAGGGGTACTTAGTAACTGAAGGGTTGGTGCCACTGCCGGAAGCAGAACGCGCAAGAGTCCGCAAGGAAGTGCTGGAGCAGATAAAGTAACTACATCATTCCTGTTCCGGCTTCTTTATCGCTCCATAATTTATATTCACGCGATTTGAATAACTGGTAATGCCACCATTCATTACGGTAGAAATCCCAACCGGCAGCGGTCATAATTCCCATGAGCAGTAGGCGGTTTTTCTGAGCCTCTACGGAGATATCGGTGCGGCCATGATGAGAAAGTGGCGTAAATTCATCAAATCCAGTGCCCATATCAAGAGGTTTTCCGGCTTTATCAATCAACGTTAAATCAATCGCCACACCCCGTGAATGGGGTGATCCTTTAGCCGGGTCGGCCAAAAAATTGGGGTCGGGGGTGTGTTCCCAGAGCTTCCATTGCGCTTCACTTGGGCGAAAAGCATCAAATATGAGAAATCGTAAACCCAAAGGCTTCGCCAAATCGATTGCTTTTTTTAAGCATTCTGCGGCTTCTACATGTAGAAAACATTTACCGGATATATAGACGGGTTTGCCGGTGAAATTGTCATTTGTGGCGTATTTTATATCAATATCCACATCAAATTCAGGGGCAGAAATAGGTATAAGGCTCATAATTTGTTGAGTTTTCTATATGTTTTCTGTGAGTTTTCTGTTTTTTAATGCTACGGATTATATTATAAGTTCACAGTATCTCAAACAAATTAAGTAACCTGGATTATGAAAGAACGCGTCTATTTATATGATTCCACCTTACGCGACGGGGCGCAGGCAAGAGGTGTGGATTTTACGGTGGCTGATAAACAGGCGATCGCGCGCGAGCTGGATAGGCTTGGCATCGACATGATCGAAGGCGGTTGGCCGGGCGCTAATCCTAATGATGACATGTTTTTTGCGAGCGCTCCTAAACTCAAACACGCAACCCTTGCTGCGTTTGGCATGACACGCCGCTCAGGGCGTAGTGCTGAGAATGATCCTGGGTTAAGTGCATTACTGGATAGTGGCGCACCCGGAATTTGCCTCGTTGGAAAAGCGTGGGATACGCAGATTGAAAAAACCATGGGGGTTTCCAAACAGGAAAATCTGCGCATGTTAAGTGACAGTCTTGAGCTAGTGGTGAAGAAAAAGCGCGAAGCTATTTTTGATGCCGAACATTTTTTTGATGGGTATAAGGCTAATCCGGAGTATGCGCTTGAGGTAGCGAAAGCTGCCTATAAGGCGGGTTGTCGCTGGGTGGTGTTGTGCGACACGAACGGTGGAACATTGCCGTATGAAATTGAAGCAATCGTTTCTGCAGTCATCAAACATATTCCCGGAAAAAATCTTGGCATACATTGTCATAATGATACTGAAAACGCAGTGGCAAATTCTTTGGCTGCAGTGCGGGCAGGGGTGCGGCAGGTGCAGGGCACACTAAACGGAATAGGTGAGCGTTGTGGCAATGCAAATCTTATAAGCATCATCCCAAACCTTATGCTCAAGATGGGTTTTGTAACCGGAATCAAACCGGAAAATCTTGTGCATCTTACAGAAGTGTCACGTTTTCTGGATGACCGGCTTAACCGTATGCCCAATGCCCATGCGGCGTATGTAGGCAGTGCGGCGTTTGCACATAAAGGTGGGTTGCATGTGTCTGCGATGGCAAAAGACAGCACCAGCTACGAACATATTAATCCGAAAACAGTAGGTAACACACGTACAGTTTTAGTGTCGGATAAGGCTGGAAAATCAAACATACTGGATCGTTTGAAGCAGATGGGCATTCATCTTCCTCACGATGATTCTGCGGTTGCCAAGTTAGTAAGTGAAGTAAAGCACCGTGAAGCGCAAGGGTATGCGTATGAAGGTGCGGAAGCGAGCTTTGAGCTGTTGGTTCGCAGGCAATTAGAGCAGGTACCCGAGTTTTTTAGCGTGCAGAAATTTCGCGTGCTTGATGAACGTCGCTGGAATGCCAAACGTCAACTGATTACGGTTTCGGAAGCAGCAATTAAAATCACGATTGGTGATGAAGAAATCATGACGGTTGCGGAAGGTAACGGTCCGGTGAATGCGCTCGATACCGCGCTTCGTAAGGCACTCATCAAGCATTATCCAAAAGTAAAAGAAATCATCCTCACTGATTATAAAGTGCGAATTTTGACGCCTCAAGAAGGCACCAAAGCACTCACCCGTGTTATGATTGAAAGCCGCGACGGAAAAGGCAATATCTGTAATACTATTGGCGTGTCACCCAATATTATTGATGCCTCGTTTGATGCACTGAACGATGCAATTACCTACAGATTATTGGCGGCAAGTCACAAGTGAGCACACCAGCTATTATTCTGATTAACACACAAATGCCTGAAAATATTGGCGCTACCGCGCGCGCCATGATGAATTTTGGGCTGAAGGATTTATTGCTGGTTGCACCACGTGATGGCTGGCCGAATAAGCGTGCCTATGAGCTTGCAAGCCACGCAGCACCAGTTTTAGATAATGCGAAATTATTTGCTACCACCCAGGAAGCTGTCGCAGGTTTTAAACGAATTTATGCCGCAACCGCGCGCAACCGCGAAATGGTGAAGCCGGTTTTTACCCCTGATGAGGGCACAAAAAAGATTGTAGATGAAGCACTGCCAACGGCTATTTTATTTGGTCCCGAGCGCACTGGACTTACTAATGAAGATGTCGCCATTGCCGATAGTATTATTACGATTCCCACTTCCGACCTTGCCTCGCTCAATATTGCGCAATCGGTGGTGGTGCTTGCCTATCAGTGGTTTGTGAATGAATCAAACATTGGGGTTTCCACACAGGATAATTTGAATAATAAAAGCCCGTTCGTAAGCAAAGAAGAATTGCAGGGGTTTTTTAATCATCTGGAATCAATGCTGGATAATGTGGATTTCTGGAAAGTTCCGGAGAAGAAAGAAAAAATGTGGATGAATCTGCAGAATATTTTTACGCGCAATAATCTTACCGAACAGGAAGTGCGTACCTTACGTGGTGTTATTGCTGAGCTTTATAGAAGCAAGAATTAATCCTTAAACAACTTCACCAATTCTTTTGCCATCACGTCGCCAAGCTGGCTCACATCACTGATGGTGACAGCGCGTTTGTAATAGCGTGTAACATCGTGGCCTATGCCGATAGCGAGTAATTCCACGTCGGAATTTGACTCAATAGCATTGATCACTTGCCCGAGATGCTTATCAAGGTAAGTGCCATTATTGGAGGAGAGTGTGCTGTCATCCACCGGCGCACCATCCGAGATAACCATGAGTATGCGGCGTTGTTCAGGTCGCGTGAGCAAACGCTGATGCGCCCATAAAATTGCCTCACCATCAATATTTTCTTTCAAGATGCCATCCTTAAGCATCAGCCCCATATTCTTTTTTGCCTTTTGCCAACGCTGGTCGGCAGACTTATAAATAATATGACGCAAGTCATTTAAACGCCCGGGATTCATGGGTCTGTCTTGCTCAAGCCAGAGTTTGCGTGCCTGACCACCTTTCCAATCACGGGTGGTAAAACCAAGTATTTCAACTTTTACCCCGCAACGCTCAAGCGTGCGCGCTAATATATCGGCGCAGATGGCTGCAACCGTAATTGGCCTGCCACGCATGGAGCCGGAATTATCAATCAGGAGAGTGACCACCGTATCGCGAAAGTCGGTATCTTTTTCCTGTTTATAAAAATACTGATAGGCAGGGTTAATGATAAGACGCGAAAGGCGCTTGCCATCAATTTCACCTTCTTCCAGCTCATATTCAAATGTACGCGCCTGACGCGCGAAGAGTAAGCGTTGCAAACGGCTTGCAAGTTTGCTGGTAACGCTATGCAGGTTCACAAGTTTCTGATCAAGCAGCATACGCAGTCTTGTCATCTCTTCAGTGGTCGCAAGTTTGTCCGCTTCGATTACCTCATCAAATTGTTTAGTAAACGCATGATAACCGTGGGTGTGCAGCGATTCAAAATCGGTAGCACTATGTTTTTTGTTTTGTGAAGTATTGCTGAAATCGCCCTGAATTTTTTCTGCATCGTCGGGTGGTATATCATCACTGGGCAAGAAATCTTTTATCGTGCTTTCGCCAGTGCCCATGCCGGAAACATTTTCCGCAGTCTCATTCTGCTCGTTCTCTGCATTGGAGTTTTCGTCTGTTTCTTCCGGCTCCTGGTTTTTGCTATCAGAATCCTGATCAGGACTTGCACTTTCATTGCCTTTTTGTTTTCCGGCAATGGCAAGCTCGTCAATGATGTCATTTACAAGCTTGCCGTATTGTTTCTGATCGTTTATTTGCTCAGGCAATTTATTCAGCATGTTCCCGATGCTAAGCTCCAGCTTACCGCGCCAGAGACCAACAATATTTGCAATGCTGGCCGGGGCTTTGATGCCAAGAATACGTTCACGCAATATGAGCGAAATGATATCGGCAAGGGGAGGGTCGAAAAGCTCCGGCATACGGTCATAACCCTGCGATTTGCAGTAGTTTTCCATGCGTTTGATGAGATTGCCACGCACACCGTGCCAGTTTTCTGAGCCTAAGACCTCAATGCGTGTGCGCTCTAGCGCATCAAATATGGCGGCAGCTTTCAGGGATTTTGGCCGAAGCCCTGCGTGAGTTTTTTTACTATGGAAACGCAACCCCAGTGCTGCCAAGTCTGCTTCACCACGCAATTGTGCCAAAGCCTCTTTGCTTTCACGACTGCTTGGTGAATGCAGCGTTATTATTTCACTGGAATTAAGTTCAGGCAGCGGTTCATTTCCACGCAGCTTAAGCGCAACACCTGGCCTCTTGGAAAGAGCGCGTGCGGCGGCTTCAAGTGGCCGTTGTAATGATTCTGGTTTTTGCGTTGACCTCATATATTATCCATTATACCAGTTTAACGCAGAAAAAAATGTAATTATTTATGTCTTATAAAGCGCTTATAAAAAATTTTCTTACTAATGGATACTGGATGGTTCCATTATTATGGGCGTTAACCGTTATACTGTTGTCCGGTTTTTTTGGGCAAGCATATTCACCGGATTCTTACGCCTATTTAATGCTGGGCAAAAATATCGTATCGGGCCATGGCTATTGGTCGCCCGCAATACGTGAAAGTGTAATTGGCGCGACATTTAATTCCAGAACATTTCCACCTCTTATGCCACTTTTAGTTGGGATAACAGAGGTGTTATTTAAACAAGGTATTGTCTCGGGTTTTATAGATAATCTTCTCATTTTATATGGCATGTTTCATGTCTGTTATCTCATAGGAAAAAGAGTAATCAATAAATTCTTTTATTTTATAATTATCGCAGCTTTCTTTTTTGTTCTTATCAATGGCCCATTTATCATTGAACTGCTTGCCGGGCGCTCCATACCACTTGCCACACTCATCATACTATCTATCATTTATCTATTGATGATTAAGGAAATAAGACTTTCCACCAAATATGCTATTTTGGGCGTTCTCGCGGGACTTTTATATCTTACACGTTTTGATGCTTCTTTGTTTTGTATAGGTCTTCCGCTCATTGTTTTATTACTAACTAAGGACAAATTCAAAAACCTGTTGATAGCGTATCTAGCTTTTGCAATGGTGATTTCCCCATGGCTCGTCAGCAATGTAATGGCTTTTGGAAAGCCTTTTGCGGCCGATCAGTCTATACTTATTTTTTCTATTTATGATGGGAATGCTGTACTTAGGTTTTTCAATAATGGGATACCAACCATATCGCTCAACCCTTTGTTATGGGTCAATCAGCGTGTGGTATTCATATTATACAGTATATTCATCCTATACGAACTTATCACTCCATTTGGTATAATCCCAGTGGTTGGGGGCGCTATAGTGATTGGGTTATTTGTGATGTGTTTCACAGAAAATAAAAAAGAAAACCACCTCCT
The DNA here is from genome assembly GCA_013288335.1 of Alphaproteobacteria bacterium. Classification (GTDB taxonomy): domain Bacteria; phylum Pseudomonadota; class Alphaproteobacteria; order Rickettsiales; family JABCZZ01; genus JABCZZ01. Next base: position 2,713 of record JABDCC010000027.1, on the reverse strand, counting down.
GTTGCTTAACTTTATTACATTGTTTTGGATTACCAATAATATAATCACCGTGTCTTTGACCAAGTATAGTGATACACGCTATTTTTCCATTTCAGCCTTTCTCATTGTAATAAGCACTTCACCGGATTTAAGCAATATGGCATAACATAGCAAAAATGGTGTAAAAGGAACATCATTGCCACGAATATTAAGCAACCAGCAAATGGAATCCGGCGCAGTCAATACCACTGCATCGGCACTGGTTTTACTAATAATATTCGCTATGCGTTGCCGCTTTTTTGACGATTCTTCGCCAGCATATTCCAGCGGCTGAATGCTCACAGCACTTTTGGGAACGCGAGGTCTGTCCTTCCATAGCGCGTCTACAGGATTCGGTTCAATCGGCTTCCATGTAACATTGCTGGCTATTTGTTCACAACGTCTTATGGCATTTAATGTGTGAAGTTTGGGATCGTAGCCAATTATTTTTCCAGCCTCGACGGATTCGCTCACCCATTTGTCCGGTGACATATCGACACTGTTGAATAATTCTATGCCGGTGATTTGCTTCTCCGCCTGCAACGTGTAACGCCCGTCGGTGAAGAAAGCTGCTTTGTCTTTGAGTATAACCGCCATTCCGGCTGAGCCGGAAAAACCAGTGATAAACTCCAACCGTTTGGCGGAATCCGGAATATATTCACCCATGAACTCGTCATTAACCGGTAGCATAAAGCCATCCAGCCCATGCTCATGAAGTGCGTTTTGCAACAATTTAAGATTATTTTTCATGGGAATTAATATAGCGTATTTTATTATAAAATCGCAAACTCTCATTTGCTCTTTAGCTTGGATTTTTGCATAATAGAGTTATGAGAACAAAGCAGAAACCCAAAGAAAAACCCATCACCACTGAGCCTTGCGCCGTACCCGGTTGCCCTGAGCCCGGTGAGTTTAAAGCGCCGAAATCGCGTTATAACACGAATGAATATCAATATCTTTGCCTAGAACATGTGCGGGAATTCAATCAGGCATGGGACTATTTCGATGGCTGGAGCCGCAAGGAAATTGAAGATTTTATGGACGGCGCAGCCCACGGCCACCGTCCCACCTGGAGCTTGAGCAATCGTGTAAGCGGGAGCCAGCCACTATTTACCAGCGAAAAACTGCGCGATAGTTTTTACCACATGCTCGGTGAAAAGCCCCCCAAAGGCTTTCACAAGAAAGCCCCTACTCTGCCGGCAAAACAGCTTGAGGCCTTTGCCATACTGGATCTTGAACCCGGGATGGATTTCCCGGCAATCAAAGCCCAATACAAAAAGCTTGTAAAAAAGCACCATCCTGATGTTAATAAGGGAAATAAAGAATCGGAAGAGACTTTCAAGCGCATTACGGCTGCCTATACAATACTTACTAAAACTTATGGACCGCACGATGAAAAATAAAAAAGATAACGACACCAGCTTTATAGATGCACCGGATACCACCGTTTCCGCGCATGATATATTTGGCATTACGGCTGATTTTAAAGTTCCCGCTTTTTCGCACGGCAATAGTTATGTGCCGGAGATAGATAAAACCTATCGCTTCAATGAAGAAACCACCCGCGCGATTCTGGCGGGCTTCGTGCATAATCGCAAAGTGCTGATACAGGGTTTTCACGGCACCGGCAAATCCACCCACATAGAACAAGTCGCTGCTCGCCTTAACTGGCCATGCGTGCGTGTAAATCTTGATAGTCACGTTACCCGCGTTGATCTCATCGGCAAGGATGCGATTATTTTGCAGGAAGGAAAACAAATCACTGCGTTTCAGGAAGGTATCCTGCCTTGGTCAATTCAGCGGCCTGTTGCATTGGTGTTTGATGAATATGACGCCGCCCGCCCCGATGTTATGTTCGTGATTCAGCGCGTGCTCGAGGCACAAGGCAAACTCACCTTGCTGGATCAGAACCGCATTGTCATACCGCATCAGTATTTTCGTCTTTTTGCTACAACCAATACTGTTGGCTTAGGTGACACGAGTGGCCTTTATCATGGCACGCAGCCTATCAACCAGGGACAAATGGATCGCTGGAATATCATCGCAACACTTAATTATCTGCCGGATGCGGAAGAAATTGCTATCGTGCTTGCCAAATCACCGAGCTACAACAACACAAAAGGCAAAGCACTTATCAAATCCATGGTGGCTATGGCGAACCTCACGCGTGAAGGTTTCAAGGCAGGGGATATATCGGTTGTGATGTCACCGCGCACGGTGATTACCTGGGCAGAAAACGCAAAAATATTTGATAATGTAGATACCGCATTCCGCATGACGTTCCTCAATAAATGCGACGAAACAGAGAAGCCGGTAATTGCAGAATATTACCAACGCTGCTTCAATGTCGAGCTGCTCGTGGACGTTGCCTAAATGGCAGTATATGGTCGCTAGAATTAAGGCGCAGAATCAATAGTATTCAAATCAATAAGTACCCAATCATCCGATTTAGCAATCGGTTTAACCCTCTTGTACTGAATAAAATCTGAATCTTTTTTAACTATTAAAAACCTGACATTAAAACTTTTCTTCCATGCCATAAAGTTTTCATCAGGAGTCTTTGTGTTATAGGGAATATAAATTGTTTTCCAGTTTGAATAATACGAAATTGCATCAGCGGACTCAGTCCCTACAATATTATCATCTTTACCAATAAAAGAATTAAAATCATGGTAAATCTTGGTAAAAACAGGAG
>JABDCC010000026.1 GCA_013288335.1 Alphaproteobacteria bacterium | reverse complement strand
TTTACTAATGGCATATTTATTCAGTATTATTCATAGTTTATAAATATTCAAGCGTGACCTTGTTATTTCCGCCCCGTGAACTATATTAAGGTATATGTACACAAAAACCACTAAAGACATCAAAGTAACGGTACAACCTTATTACCTTGAGCAACAATCCGAACCGGATGATGATTGCTACGTCTGGGCGTACACCATAAAACTCGAGAATTTTGGCGACGAAACGGTTACGTTGCTTAACCGTTATTGGCATATTACCGATAGTCTGGGGCGCATTCAGGAAGTGCGCGGGCCAGGCGTGGTAGGTGAACAGCCAGTGATAAAACCGGGAACTGCGTTTCATTACACAAGCGGCGTGCCGCTTAAAACTCCTTCCGGCATCATGATGGGGCAGTATGAAATGGTCTCGGAGCATGGTGACAAAATCGCGGTGGAAGTGCCAGCCTTCTCGCTCGACAGCCCCTTTGGCATGAGCAAGCCTAATTAATTTGTTCGCTCCTGCTTCGCCTCTTTTCCCGTTTTACTATAGCATTTCTTAATAATTTCTTAATGATTATCTGCTATACCTATAGCTCAAATTGAGGGGTATCGGCGGTTTTTCATTATGACAGATATAATTAAGATGCTGCACCAGAATATATATGAGTTGCTTGCGGCACCGTTAGGCATGTCTCCTATTGAATTAATAGATTCCCTGAATAGTACGAATAAAGAATCTTTAGAACTAAAAACATCCTTTGAAACTTTAGTGTCTAGTTTTACCCAAGATCAGCTAGAACAGTGGAGAAAAGTAGATAAATCCATTACACCACAAGCTTTGGATAACGCAGTAGAATTTATCCTGCAATCCTACCAGAATCTTCTTGATCCGGACACAAGAGCAGAAATCACTACAGAAAAGTATACGCTCACAAAAAATGATGAAGAGCAGGATGTAGATTTCATCAAACTTAGTGCATCAAAGCAAATAGAAGTATTACGAAACGATATTGCCGACGGCTTAGATAAAATTGCATATGATTTTTCGCAAGTGATAGCTTATACTGGAGTTGTTTTTTATCCTGACGCCATTAAGGAGGAAATATATTTCTTCAGTTCCTATAATAACGATAAGACGCTTAATTATCTTAAGGATGCTTTTGCTAATCTCAGAAATAATTTTGGGCAGGACATTGGCTTTGAATTACAATTATCTGAAACTCCAGATTATTTATTATCCCAACATGATAAAACTTTAAAAAGTTCAGGACTTAAGATGCCCTATCTTACCGTAAAGCTAGCTGATCTGAATCAGGAGCAATTAGATGAATTAGCTTCATTGCGATGCATCAGACCATGCGATTTTGAAGCTATGGGATATTTGCCAGATAGAGAAAGACCACCGGTAACGGATTCAAACCTGATAGCAAAATTAAAAGATCAAATTATTTTAAACAAATTTAACTATCATTACAATAAATCCAGATATTTAATTACGGGAAAATTCACAAATAATATAACCGATATAGAATCGGCCATGCAAATCGATAATGAGAAATTTAAACAAGCGCTTGATGAGCTAGGTGCAGTTTCCATATCTTGGAATAGGCACAAGGAAAGTGAAGACAAGTTAAAAGGCTTTAAAAGATTTATTGATCAGTTGGATACTAAAATCCAATCTGCAAGAAAGCAAGATATAAGCTATTTTGAGAAACATTGGAAAGACCGAGAATTACTAGACAGATACATCATTGATTCCTTCAATAAAAAGAGGGATTAACTAAGTTTTTGATACATTAAAGCGCCTGCCATTTTCGGCAAATTCCGGCGAGGCGAGTTTTACGAATATATCAGTAATGGAATCGGGGTGGGGAAGCGTCAGCGGGTCTTCGCCGGGCATGGCGCTTGCGCGCATATTGGTGCGCACGACCGCCGGATCAATAAGGTTTACTTTCACTGAAGTCTGCTCGACTTCAAGTGCGTAAGTATTCACTAACATTTCAAGCGCAGCTTTGCTTGCCGAATATGGTCCCCAATATGCGCGCGCATAACCTGCCACACCGCTAGTTACAAACATAGCGCGCCCTGCATCGGAGGCTTTAAGTAATGGATCTAGACTCCGAATCAAACGCCAGTTGGCAGTGAGGTTAATGGAAATTACGTTATCCCACATTTTGCTATCGGCATGGGCAAGCGGGGTTAGATCGCCGAGGATTGCAGCATTCCCGACTAAGACATCCAACTTGCCGAAACGCTGGGCAATTTGTGCACCGAGCTCATCTATTTTGTTATGATCGCGTAAGTCCATAGCTACGATGGTGGCGGTACTGCCTGCTGCGACTATCTCATCATGCAATGCTTCAAGCGCACCTTGCGTTCTCGCGACTAATATTACATGCGCACCTTCTTTTGCAAAACGTTTGGCAACGGCTGCGCCAATTCCGCGCGATGCACCCGTGACAAGAGCAATTCTATTTTTAAGAGAAGCCACCATTAAATCTCAGCGAATCCGGCGAATGTATCGTTGTGGTAGCCTTTGCCGAGGCTTCTATTGTGATCGGTAAGCTCAATCGGGTAATCGCCAGTAAAACATGCATCACAAAATTGTGGCGATTTATTATCGCGTTTTTTCTCATGCATTGCACGGTAAAGCCCGTCGATAGAAACAAACGCAAGACTATCGACACCAATAATTTTTGCCATTTCTTCCACATTATTTTTTGCAGCCATCAACTGCGAGCGCTCCGGTGTATCGACTCCGTAATAGCAGGAATGTGTTGTGGGTGGGCTTGCAATGCGCATATGGACTTCTGCGGCACCGGCATCGCGCACCATGGTTACAATCTTTTTGGAAGTGGTTCCGCGTACAATGCTGTCATCCACCAACACCACGCGTTTGCCTTTTAAGATCGCCTGATTGGCATTGTGTTTGAGTTTAACACCGAGATGGCGCACATGATCGGTAGGCTCAATAAACGTACGCCCGACATAATGGTTGCGGATGATGCCAAGCTCAAACGGTATCCCTGACTCAGTTGCATACCCAATACTTGCAGGTACGCCGGAATCGGGCACCGGCACAATCAGATCGGCATCCACCGGGCTTTCTTTGGCGAGTTCTGCTCCTATGCGTTTGCGTACATCATACACATTGCGGTTATTGATGGAGCTGTCTGGTCTTGCAAAATAAATATATTCAAAGACGCAAAAACGCTCTTTTTTCTGAGGAAATGGTTTAAAGCTACGCAAGCCATCTTTATTGATAACAATAATTTCGCCGGGCTCAATATCGCGCACTCTCTGTGCGCCAATAATATCAAGTGCGCAGGTTTCTGATGCCAGGATATAGGAATTATCAAGCTTGCCGAGCACAAGCGGACGGACTCCTAGTGGATCGCGCACCCCGATAATGGCATTCTCAATAAGGCAGACCAGTGAATATGCGCCTTCTATTTGATTTAACGCGTCAACCAAGCGGTCTTCAATCGATTTGGCATTGGAAAGCGCCATCAAATGGATAATGACTTCGGTGTCGCTCGTCGCCTGAAAAAGACTGCCACGTTTTACCAGTTCACGGCGTAAATGCATGGCATTGGTAAGGTTGCCGTTATGGGCGATGGCAAGGCCGCCAAAACTAAATTCGGCAAAAAGCGGCTGGACATTGCGTAGTAATGTTTCACCGGTAGTGGAATAACGTGTATGGCCAATTGCCATATGGCCGTGCAGTTTATCAATGATGGATGCAGAGCTAAAATTATCGCTGATAAGGCCTAAGGCTTTATGGGAATAAAATTGTTTACCGTCGAAACTGACTATTCCGGCTGCCTCTTGACCACGATGCTGGAGTGCATGAAGCCCAAGCGCAGTGTGAGCTGCGGCGTTATTTCCATCAAATATTCCGAAAACACCGCATTCTTCATGCAACTTATCATCATCGTTTTGGCTTTTGACGTAGGGGCTGGTGGTTATTGTCATTTCAATTTTAATATTCCAAGTATTGATTATCGAAGTGGTACTGCCTTTACTGCGCCGGGCGTCTTATCACTGCTGGTATCTTCGGGTGGATAATCCTGAGGATTGTTCTCATGATCGGATTGGGTTTTTACCATGACCTCCATATCCAGCATATATTTAGGAGCAACATTCACAAGGGCATCCGCGCCTTGTTGAAGATAAGGCTTGGTGATAGATGTCTTAAGCCATAAAGGTGGTGACGATTTCGATATCACCGCGGACATTAAAAGAAACCCGAATGATAATATAAATGCGCCGCGTAGCGCTCCAAAAATAATGCCCAAGAAGTTATCCAGTAATCCAACTTCCGCACCGGTTTTGACATAGCGCAATATTATGGAATTGATAATTGAAATAGTAACTAACGCTAGAATATAGGTGCTGATAGCAGCAATTCCGGCGGCTATCTTTTCATTTTTTATAAAACCATGCACAAATGCGTCGGAACTCGGAAAGCAGTAAATGGTGAATAATGCGGCGCCAATCCATGCTCCGAGCGAAAGCAATTCACGTATAAACCCGCGAAAAAATGCCACGATTACCGACAGAAAAAATATAGCAAGAACTATAGCATCAAAACTATTGATATTTAGGTGCAGGCCGCCATCTGACATAAACAACCTCTTATATGACTTGGATTATGATTTGGTGCATTACTTACACTATATTTAATAGGAATAAATATAATTTCTACAGTATTATTCGGGTTTAGTCTCTTTTATTGGCCATTTTAACGGGCGCAGAAGAACGGAAATACGATAAAAGCTCCTGCACATGGTGCAAGCCCTCATTGCCGATAGATAATTTGCCCGGTGGCAATACGGGAGTAATGGAGGATTTAAACCCCAGTTTATCAGATTCTTTGAGTCGTGTATCGGAACGTCCGACCTGGCGCACTTCGCCGGAGAGGCCTATTTCACCAAAAATGACCGTATGTTCGGGAACTGGAATATTGGTCAGCGCTGAAATCAAACAAGCGGCAACGGCCAAATCTGCGGCAGGCTCTACAACCTTTAAGCCGCCTGCGACATTTAGGTAAACTTCTTTATCGTGCATTATAATGCCGCATCTTGTCTCGAGTACCGCAAGTATCATGGCAAGGCGTGCGCTATCTAATCCTACCACTGCGCGCCGTGGTGTTGCGAGCTGGCTTGCGGATACGAGCGCTTGAATTTCCATAAGCAAGGGGCGTGAGCCTTCCATACCTGCAAATACAGCAGCGCCACTTACTTGTCCCTGACGGTGTGATAAGAATAATGTTGAAGGGTTGGGGACTTCTTCGAGCCCTTTATCGGTCATGGCAAACACGCCAATTTCGTCGGTGCCGCCGAAGCGATTTTTTACTGCGCGCAATATGCGGAACTGGTGTCCGCGTTCGCCCTCGAAATAAAGCACAGTGTCGACCATATGTTCGAGCACACGTGGCCCGGCGATCTGGCCATCTTTGGTAACGTGCCCTACCAGAAACAGGACCATATCTTTGCGTTTTGCAAGCTTGATAAGCTCCAACGATGCAGCACGCACCTGCGTTACGGTGCCGGGTGCGGATTCTATATTATCCAGAAACATAGTCTGGATGGAGTCAATTACCACCACTTCCGGTGCATTTGCACCCTCTAAGCTGCTGATAATATCGCGTACATTGGTGGCAGCAGCCAGCTCAACATTTTCTTGCAACAATCCAAGGCGTGAAGCGCGTAAACGCACTTGCGCTATCGATTCTTCGCCGGAAATATAAGCGGCTTTGCGTCCTTGTTTTCCAAGCGCAGCAACGGCTTGCAGCAATAAGGTGGATTTTCCGATTCCTGGATCACCACCAATTAAAATGGCGGAACCCGAAACCAATCCGCCGCCAAGCATTCGATCCATTTCGTTGATACCTACGGCAAAACGCGGCGTCTGTTCCGTGCTGCCTATAAGATTCTCAAATTTTATTTTGCGGCCTTTACCAGCGCCGAGCCCTTTGGGTGTAATGTCTGCAGCAATCTCTTCAACGATACTATTCCATTCCCCGCAGGATTCACACTTGCCTGCCCATTTATTAGTGGCTGCACCGCAAGCCTGACATATAAAATTGGAAGATTTTGCCATTTAATGTGTGATTACAAAGAATTTTGAAAGAGCATCCGTTGAAGTCAGTAATTTATAGGCACCGAATGTAAGTAATGCCAAAACCCAGGTGCCATTGAAGAAAGTAATACCTTCGTGGTGAACGGAAGGGTCTTGCGAGAAGAACCATCGCACCAGTGATATCACAACCATAAGAAAATTCATGGCGATGTACGGCGCAAAGAAGTAAGTGATTGTATAAATAAGGACTTTCACATCATTGCCGGTCAGATACACCAGGCTGTATATGATAATCGTCAGTAGTATATTGAACAGAAAATAGCTAAATCTTGTCATTGTAAACTCCAGAACCACTTATTAATTATTGCGAATTTAGCACTTTAACCCAGTTTGGGCTAGAGGGAAGTTATTTCCCGATTTAGTACATAATTACTGCAAAATAGTTAACAAAAGTTAACCATTTGTTAACTATTACTATGTAGAAATGCCACGGAATTACTGAGAATCAGCCCTAATCCCAAGGTAAATAATATGGTTATGACTAAAATTGAACAGATAAAGCTGGCAATTAAGGAGCAGTTGCAAATCTTTTTAAATGAGGAAGGGTACGCATTATATCTTGCGGCAAACGATGATATCCCTGCGCAGCAACGGTATGTGGAGCTTGAAACTATTGAAGATGTCGTACTTTCAGGCAGTAAATTATTGTTTGAAATACGTGTGGCGCTGCGGATTTTAGGAAAAAACTGGCAATGCGAAAATCTTATCAAAGGTATTTATATTGCGCTTCATCCGCATAATATAACGGTTTGTGAACTTACGATTTTGCTGATGAGTATGCATGTTGAACCCATGCATTGCAGCAAGCCAAAGATGCAGCGCAAACGCGCTATCATGCGCTATATTGTTGAAGAAGGCTGATGAAGACTCTATAAGCCTGTATGAGAAAGTTATAGAGTTTATATCATGCCAAAGAAAATAATACTGCCAGTTTCTATAGTGGGGGCGGGTCCCGGTGATCCGGAACTGCTTACTCTGAAAGCGCACAGATTATTAAAAGAAGCAGAAGCGGTCGTTTATGACCGCCTGATTCCGGAAAATATCTTGTCCCTCATTCCTAAACGCACGCAAAAATTCTTTGCCGGAAAATCCTGCAAGCAGCATGTGATGACGCAAGATGAAATCAATGACCTGTTGGTATCACTTGCAAAAAAAGGCCTAAAAGTGGTGCGCTTAAAAGGCGGCGATCCGATGATTTTTGGACGCGGTGGTGAGGAAGCAGAGCATCTGGTACAGCATAAGATTCCTTTTGAAATAGTGCCTGGAATAAGCTCGGCTTCGGGATGTAGTGCTTATAGCGGTATACCGCTTACCTATCGCGGGCTTGCGCTGGGTGTTCGCTATATTACCGGCCACAGCAAAGAGCCGGAACTGGAGTTGAACTGGCAGAGTTTAGCAGATCCGGATACAACATTGGTGGTGTATATGGGGCTTGCCAACCTTGCGATAATAACTTCGAAACTTATTGAGCATGGCTTGCCTGCCGATCTTCCGGTTGCAGCGATACAGAGTGGAACCACTGACAATAATCGCATACTAATCAGCACACTCGGCAAAGCGCCAGCAGCGGTAAAAAGAGCAAAATTTGAGCCCCCCACACTTATTATAATTGGCAAGGTGGTTTCTTTGTATAGTATGCTTAATAACAAAAATAAATAATTGGAATTATGGATAAGCCATTACAGATTGCCTGCGTTGCCGATAATTCAGCGATAGCGCAAGCTGCATACAAAGAAATTGTCGAGCGTTACAATATTGTGGATGTAACCAAACGACGTGTTTCTGCCAATAAAGCGGCGGATGTCATTGTCGTGCTCGGTGGTGATGGCTTCATGCTGCAAACGATGCACCAATATATGGCACGCAATATTCCGTTTTACGGAATGAATTGCGGAACGGTTGGATTTCTCATGAATAGCTATTCGCCGAACCAGCTTATTGAACGCATTGAAGAATCGCGCAGCCATATTTTGCATCCGCTGCGTATGTACGCACGCAATATTCACGGCAAGGATTACGAATTGCTTGCGATTAATGAAGTATCTCTTTTCCGCCAAAGCCGGCAAGCAGCAAAAATCCGCATCACGATTGATCACGTAGTGCGTATTCCGGAAATGGTGTCGGATGGAATTCTGGTGGCAACACCTGCGGGAAGCACCGCTTATAACAGCTCCACCGGCGGGCCGATTATCCCGCTCGGTTCAAACATTATCGCACTTACGCCACTTTCGCCTTTCCGGCCGCGCCACTGGAAGGGTGCTTTGCTGCATCATAATTCCTGCGTGACGTTTGAAGCGCTCGACCCCATTAAACGCCCGGTGAGCGCAGTGGCTGACTTTACCGAAGTGCGCGATGTGGTGTCTGTAGCCGTAAACGAGCAGCAAAAAACCAGTATAAAATTGTTGTTTGATCCCGAGCATAATCTCGAAGAACGCATTATCAAAGAACAGTTTATGTGAGGGGTTTTGATAGGCAGCGCACTGCCCACGCTACTACTCTTGTTTCTTTCTTGAAAGCGGATGATGAGCGGTTACAAGCTTTGTTAATTTATCCTGCTCCACATGCGTGTAAATCTGCGTTGTGGAAATATCGGCATGGCCGAGTAGTTCCTGAATGACGCGTAAATCAGCACCGCCGGCAAGCAGATGACTGGCAAAAGAATGGCGTAGCGTATGCGGTGAAATTTTCTCTGGGTCTAGTCCCGCTTTTATCGCGAGTTCTTTAAGCATCTGGCCAAAACGCTGGCGGGTGATGTGACCTTCTTTCGCACCCGAAGGGAAAAGCCATTCGGAATCTTTCTTTCTGATCTTCACATATTCCTGCAACGCATCCACTGCGGAATCATGCAACGGCACAATCCGTTCCTTGTTGCCTTTGCCGCGCACCATTAAAAACGGGTGCGCCTGGTTACCGGTTTTTTTGATTGCAGAAAAAGGCAGCGTTACCAATTCGGAAACGCGAAGCCCTGATGCATATAACAATTCGAGCATAGCGATGAGGCGTTTATTTTCTTCTTTATGCGCTGCGGCGATGAGCGCAGTGATATCATTTTCGCTCATGCTTTTGGGAATGGAACGTGGTTGTTTGGGGGTATCAAGCTTGGTAGCGGGGTCATCTTTGCGAATATTTTCGCTATAGAGAAAATGATAAAACTGCCGCAAGCTTGATATTCTGCGTGCAATGGTACGCGGAGAAAAATTGCCCTTGCTGAGCGATGCAATATAAGATTCCAGCAAAGATTTATCAGCGGTTGTAAAACTCGAAGCCCGTTTTTTTAAATAAGCAGCTATTTCCATTAAATCGCGTTCATAAGACTCTGTGGTATTGGCTGCAGCCCCGCGCTCCGCTGCCATCATCTCCAGAAAAGATTCTACGAGGCTTAGATCATTTGTTGCGGGCATATAAACGCAACTCCTCATCTTTGGCATCCAGTTCCCGCGAAGCTTTCCAGACAAGCTTCCATCCATGCTCCGCATTATTCACCGCTTTACCGGTCACGGTTAACATTAACGGACAGGTGGCAGATTGAAAATCTTTAGTTGGATTAAGCGTGTGAGCGGTGCCAAAATATTCAAACATGGGTGCAATACTTTCACCCAAGTTTATAGTGTTAATACAGCTTCCCTTGAACGGAGACGTTTCCGCAAATTGATTTAATTGCGTGATTACTGGGCGGTAGCTCTTGGTTTCATCAATCCATGGCAGAAACAAAGTATAGGATAAAATCCACACGCTGCCAATGCCTGCAAACCATATTTTCGCTGTATTGACTGCATCACTTCGATCCAGTTTCCAACAATTTAATAAAATATCCGTCGCGATTGCACTTAATATAAACGCAAAATATTGCGTGTGAGATGGGGTAAAATCAAGCGGCAGAATTTTACCGTAAATAGCAGCAAGTGGATTATATGGCGCGTAGAGTAGACACCACCAGATCACCCACAACATGATTACAATAAGGCTATATACCCCAAGTGCGATAGAGTTCCAGATAGCTAATATGCGTTTTGGAATTTTTATTAACTCTGGAGCACTAAGTAACGAAAATGCTGGAAGTAGTGGCAAAAGATAAAGCGCGCGTGCCGAGGCGGATAGCAATAAAAACAGCAGGCCGGTAATAGCAATACAAGCAGGAATCAAATATTCAGGTGCTTTCCATTTCTTGCGTCCACGAATAAGCATGGCAACTGCCAGAGGAAAGGTCGGAAATGCAAACCAGAGTGCAGAATAAAGTATATAATAGGGTGCATTAGGAGCTCCGAGTTTTGCGACAGAAAAACCTAAAAACCTGCCCAGATTATTTTCCCAGAACCATGCCATGAATAATGATGGCGAATCATGGTATAAAAGCAACGGCCATATGATAAGGAAAGGGGCGGAGACGATTAATGCAGCCAGTAATGCTTTCCCTGTTTTCCACCTATGCAATTTTGGTAATACTATGCATAAAATGAGTGCGTTTAAACTCAAAATAACCGGCATGAATAAGCCTTTAGATAAAAACGTAACGCCAATACCGAGCCCGAACCAAATTCCTGAGGAGCAAAATTTTTCTTCCTCACAGGCGAGCTTTGCCATGCCGTACATTGCGATGGTCGTTCCGGCAAGTAATGCGACATCGGTAAACATATCATGTGCGTGGCGTACAACCCCAAGGGTGCCTAGAAATAATGCAACCGAAATCCACTCAAGAGCTTTGGAGTCAGCAGAATTTTTAAAAATAACCTGGCTGGATTTCCATAGGAATAAAACTGCTACCAGCATGTAAAACACGCTGGTAAGGCGCGTAGCGTCTGGCAGGGGTAGAATATTCCCAATCATTTTACAAAATATCACCGCCGTCCAGTAATAAAGAGGAGGCTTTTCCATGAATGGAACACCGGCGTTTACCGGCACCAGCCAGGAGTGGGTAGTATAAAAATGATAGATGATGCCAAAGCTATAAGTTTCGTCTTGTTTCCAGGGATCATGACCAGTAATGCCTGCCAGCAGAAAGACAATTATGAAGACAAACCACAATATATTGGGAAGATTTTCTTTAACTTGTAAGAAATAGTGTGTTTTTTTCATAAAATTTAACTAAGAATTAACCAAAATAATAGTATAATGCGAGACTTGACCCTTTTTATACTTAACTATACTGTTATTCTACCACGACAAACTTAATTATATATACCTGTATTTATGGACAAATTCCCGATTACTGCCAATGGCTTTAAAGCTATGGAAGCAGAAGTGAAGCATTTAAAGGCTATTGAGCGCCCGAGTGTGATTAAGGCGATTGCTGAAGCGCGCGCGCACGGCGATTTATCCGAAAATGCTGAATATTCTGCAGCACGTGAGAAACAAAGTTTCATTGAGGGTCGCATATTGGAACTGGAAAGTAAAATTGCCGGAGCCGAAGTGATTGATGTCGCATCACTCAGTGGGGATCGGGTGAAATTCGGTGCGATGGTTAAACTCATGGATGAAGATACGGAAGAGAACGTCACTTACCAGATTGTGGGTGAATATGAGGCGGATATTAAAAAGCATATGTTGTCAGTGACTGCACCGATATCACGTGCCTTGATTGGTAAAAAGAAGGGTGACACTGTAGAGGTGGTAACGCCCAAAGGCAGCAAGAGTTACGAAGTTATTGAAGTAAAATTCAAATAAATCTGAATAGGGCTATGTATCATTTAGGATTATGAATATCCAACCGAGTGACCTTAAGAAACTAGCCAAAGAACACTCTTCAGAGGTGCGCGCTGAGGTTGCTCAGAAAATTGCCGCTGAATTCGCAGCCGGCGGGTTTGAGCCCAATGAAAAACGCGTTGCCATTGAAATTTTCCGCATTCTTGCCAATGACATGGAGACGCGTGTCCGTCAGATACTTAGCACAGAGTTGGCTGGTAGCATGGAGGCACCGCACGATGTTATCATAAAATTAGCGCATGACATCAGTGAGATTGCATTACCGGTGCTTCAGAATTCTTATGTGCTGACGGAAAATGACCTCATCGAAATAACCCAAAAGTCCGAGGATGTATCGGTAATGTCGGCCATCGCCAGTCGAGATATGGTATCCTTGGATCTTTCCGATGCATTAGTCAAAAAATCCAATATAAAAGTAGTGGAAAAATTATTACAGAATAAAAGCGCTAATATAAGCGATAGCAACTTGCAGAATATATATGATTTGAGTGCAGATAATTATCCGGTGCTTGATCTGATGGCCAAACGTGGAAATATTCCTGTGGATTTAGCCGAAAAACTGTTTGTGGTGGTATCCGATGAGGTGAAAAATATACTCACCAAAAAATATAATATTTCATTCAAAATTGCCGATGACTCCGTAAAATACGCGCGCGAACTAGCAACGCTTGGCCTTATCGATAAAAATCTTCCTAATATGGATGTGGTGAGTCTGGTCAATCATCTTTATAAAAATGGGCGGCTTGGGTTATCTATCATTATACGTTCTTTATGTTTTGGTCACATGCGGTTTTTCGAGCATGCTATTGCAAAGCTCGCTGGTATACCGGTGATTAATGTAAAGATACTGATACTGGATAGGGGGATTGGATTTGAATCACTCTATAAGAAAACTCAATTGCCGATGGAAATGTTTCTGGCTATATCTTATTTGCTTAAAATTGCACTTGATGAGACAGGTTTCGGACGGTTCCAGCGCAATGATTTTAAACAACGACTTTCCGATAGGCTTTCGCGGGATCCTTCTGCAAACGAAATAGAATATATGGATTACATAATGACTATTATCAAAAATAATGCACCCGAAGATGGCAAATAGCAAAAACAAGCCAGATGAGTTTTCGGTGGCACTTAGTGAAAAAGATGTAGAGCGTCTTTTAAGCGAGAAAACGCCTGATGTAAGAATTGATGTGCTTAAAAAAGTAGCGGAAGGACATGCTGGCCGTAAATATAATGCGTATGAATTTGCTATTGCTGAACAAATCTTACGGATATGCGTAAAAGATACAGAAGTAACAGTACGTGAAGCACTTGCAGAAAGGCTTAAAAATAATCCTTACGTTCCGCATGATATTATCAGCGCTTTGGCGAAAGACATCGAATCTGTTGCATTGCCAATATTGGCAAATTCAAAAGTATTAACGGACTATGATCTGGTTACCATTATCCGTCATAATAATATGACGAAATCCACAGCCATTGCCGATAGAAAGTCCATTTCCAGCGAAGTATCAACGGCATTGGTTGCAACCCGTAATTCTGAAATTGTTTCAAAACTTGCCAAAAATCCTGAAGCTTCCATTCCTGAGAATCTGTATCAGGAAATCATTCGTGATTACGGTAAGAATGTGGATCTCATGAGGACTATTTCGGAACGTCCCCATTTGCCGGTTACTATCATGGAAAAAGTTATTTCGCTGGTTTCTGACTCGGTGGGCGGCAGTTTGCGAGATAAACTAGGAGTATCTTATGTCTCCGTTGCAGCCGATACTGAAAAAACCCGCGAAGTTGCCACATTGAAATTGTTGGATGGTAAGCATAGCCATCATGACGCCGAGAAGCTTGTAGATCAGTTGCGTGCCTTTGGAAGACTCACGCCTTCCATTATTCTTACTTCGCTGTGCCGGGGTAATTTATATTTCTTTGAAACAAGCCTTGCGCGTCTTTCCAATATTCCTGCGCGCAATGCCCAGTTGCTTATTCATGATAAAGGCGGGCTTGGTTTTAAAGCGCTTTATACCAAGGCCGATCTTCCGGATAAGTTCTTTCCTGCGTGTAAACTGCTTTTAGAGGTAGTGGCGGATGCAAAACGTGGTGAAAGACAACTGACAGGCGGTGCTTACGCAAATGACGTTGTCCAAAAGCTGCTTGCGAAGGCTTCGGGAAAAAATATAGATAATTTGTCTTACATTATAGCGCTTATAAGGCAGACTGCTTGAAGGGTATGGACTTGGTTTAGTAATTAAAATCAATTGGATGGCATAAATAAGACTTGTTTGCCATATATTCACAAAACCTTCACGGTTTCTTCATCAAATCTTAACATATTGATGATAGATTGATACCTGACAATAAAAATAGGGAGAGATTTATGGTAACATCTGTTGAGAGAACTCCATCTGACTTAGAAAATTTTCTGGCTGCATTAAAGAATTCAGAGAATGCTACAGCTATAGATTTATTAAATAGTGGCAAGATCGCAGCAGATCGTAGAGTTAGCATCCATGATATTGACGGTACATTGTTAAAGACGGTTTTAGACGCAAAAAACGAAGAAGTGGCGCTTGCTCTTATTAGCAATCTTAACAAGCTGCATTATAAAAATAACCCTGAGAAAATAATTGATTGCTTGGAATATGATGGCGTTAACTATGCGAGTTATGCCAAGGCAAGAGGTCTTTATAAGGTAGCGGACACTATAGAAGAAACTATAAAAACCAACAAATATAGGAACGAAGTTAAAGAAAAATTCTTTGATAATGTTTCTCACAATAATATTGCCGGGGTAAAGGAATCCCTTCACGTAATGCATAATGTTGGTTTGGGAATAAACGCCACAAGACAGGATCTCACAGGTCTTGAAATGGCCGTTCAGGGTATTTCGGGAAGCCGTGTAAAGTTAGTAGATTTATTGTTAGACGGGATATCGTTTGAAGAAAGGGCAGACCCCACTGC
>JABDCC010000025.1:14886-15734 GCA_013288335.1 Alphaproteobacteria bacterium | reverse complement strand
TGTCCATCTTGCAAGTACTGATTGTTGCATTTGTACTTGTGGTGGTGATGGTGCTGCTGGTATTGGTGCCAATTGCCTGGGATAAATTGTTTGGTCATGCAAATCCCTTTACACAGACCATCAATACCCAGCTAACCTATGTGTCACTTGTCGTGATTTTTGCGCTGGTTTCCACGGTGTATTATTTCCTGCCCAATATTAAGCAGAATATCCATTCGGTGATTTTTGGGGCGGGGCTTGTGACTTTGCTCTGGGTTTGGGCAGCGCAGATACTTTCGTTTTATCTTGCCCAGTTTAACCAGGTAAACCTTATTTATGGCTCACTTGGGGGCATTATTGCAGCGCTGCTTTTCTTCTATGTCAGCAATATAATCTTTATTTATGGGGCAGAGCTTAACCACCTGATAAAAACCGCACTTGGCGAAACCATAGAGCAAAAGCAATAAGCGGTTGATTTTTAATTCATGACAGCTATAAATCTGCATCAAATCGCGGGTGTAGTTCAATGGTAGAACATCAGCCTTCCAAGCTGATTACGTGGGTTCGATTCCCATCACCCGCTCCACTTTCGGTCGTCCACCCGACTCTATACGACTCTATCGAAACCCTAAAAAAGCAAGTACACAAGCCAATAACTGGTGAGTTCTCGTTCGGTTTTTTGTCCACGCGCATCCGCACCCACGTATTGACATCTGATGGTATATGATGGTAGAATTGATGGTATAAATTTCTTATCACAATTATGTACCATCACATTTATGCCATTAACTGAAATAGCCGTGCGCAACGCTAAACCTCAGGCAAAGCCTTATAAAATGACGGATGGCGAAGGTATGTACTTATACGTT
>JABDCC010000025.1:0-14876 GCA_013288335.1 Alphaproteobacteria bacterium | reverse complement strand
GTATCGATATGTGGGCAAGCAAAAGACATTAGCGTTAGGCGTTTACCCAGATGTGAGCCTGACCGATGCTCGTAAGAATCGCACACAAGCGCGGAGCATATTAGCAGCGGGCAATGATCCGGGGGAGGTGAAGAAAGCCGCCAAACGAATTAAAAAGCTCAATAGCGAAAATACGTTTGAGGCGGTTGCTCGTGAATGGCACGAGAAGAAAAAGCATGAATGGGTACCAAACCATGCGTCATCTGTGCTGGTAACGCTTGAACGGCATTTGTTCAAGAAAATCGGCTCCCGTCCGATAGCTGACCTTGACGCACCAGAGTTGCTTTCTGTTTTTAGAATAGTGGAAAAATCGGGTGCCCTCGATATGGCACAGCGTGTTATGCAATATACAGGGCAGGTTTTTATGTACGCCATCGCCACAGGACACATAAAGCGCAATCCCGTGACTGATTTGCGTGGTGCATTAAAGTCGCCGGTGCGCAAGAATCACGCCTATATCAAAGCGGAAGAATTACCGGAATATCTGCAAAAGCTTGAGGCATACGATGGAAGTAATATAACAAAACTTGCCCTTAAAGTGTTGCTTTTGACTTTCGTGCGTACCACTGAATTACGTGCCGCGGAGTGGACAGAAATCAATTTTGACAAAGCGGAGTGGCGCATTCCTGCCGAACGCATGAAAATGAAAGAAACCCATCTTGTCCATTTATCAAATCAGGCAGTAGCACTGTTTCGTGAATTGCAAAAATATTCCGGCAATCGGCAGCATATATTTCCTAATGACCGTCGCCCCTCTACCTTTATGAGTGAGAATGCAATGTTATATGCATTATATCGCATGGGCTATCATACCCGTGCCACGGGTCACGGGTTCCGTTCCACTGCCTCCACTATTCTTAATGAAGAGGGTTTTGCTCCTGACGTAATTGAACGCCAGCTCGCGCATGGGGAACGCAATAAAGTCCGAGCCGCGTATAATCACGCACAATATTTGGCGGAACGCAAAAAAATGATGCAATGGTGGGCAGACTACTTAGATAGCATTAAAAAGTAACGCCAAAGTTTTTTTCCGTTTGGATAACGTTGATGACGCGGAGATACTTTATGCACTTGGTTATCGTATCGTAATGCACCCCCAAATTCTTTGAAAGTTCCCGTGCATTGATTGAAACTTTGCCTTCGTTGTCGATGCTTGCGAGTATGTGGTTAAAGATTCTAAGTACCGCTTGCCGAAATTTGCAATTGTTGTCGTTACTGATTTGTTCTGAAATTAATAGAATGTATTGCTGGTTCACCTGAATGATATTTTCCGGCTGCCATTGATGAAATGAGTTTGAACCAAAATGTTCATCGGTATTCGACGGTTCCATAATGTCCACATTGAAACGTTAATTTACCATTAAGCGAATTATATCATAAGAATCAATGATGTGGAATAACTAACTAAAAAATTGCGCATGTTGGTTTGTTCTATTTTGGTTTTAATTTGAAATAATTTTTACGCAGCCAAAATGGGATTATCAAATTGAAATCATCTACTCATTTTGATTACATTCGGCATCTTTAAAAACTGCCACACAGCTACAGAAGCGGCATTGTAATATATTTTTTAAAATTCATCCTTGCAAATCGAGTGTTTTGTGCTATAATTGCAAGGATGATAAAAAGAGAAGCTAAACAAGATATCGCTAAATTGCTGGAAGAATTTCCAGCAGTGGGCGTTTTAGGCCCACGTCAGGTGGGTAAAACCACATTGGCTGAAGAATTAGCCGCCCGAATAAATCCAGAGCCTATTTACCTTGATTTGGAAAGCCCGAAAGATTACGCAAAACTTAGCGAACCTGAAAGCTACTTTGAAACGCATAAGGGTAAATTAATAATACTGGATGAAATTCAGCGTGCCCCCGAATTGTTTCAAATACTCCGGGGAGTTATCGACCGCCGCCGCCGTGAGGGGCAGCGGACAGGTCAATTTCTTATACTTGGTTCCGCTTCGCTTGATTTATTAAAACAATCCTCTGAAACCTTAGCCGGGCGAATTGCCTATAAAGAACTTTCCGGTGTAAATGCTTTGGAAATTGATGCAGCAAAGCAAGGTGATATAGATCAATTATGGCGAAGGGGTGGTTTCCCGGACAGCTATTTAGCCAAAAGTGATGATGCCAGTATGCGATGGCGGTTGAACTTTATCAGCACTTATCTTGAAAGAGACGTACCGCAGTTTGGTGCGAGAATTCCCGCTGCGATGTTGCGCCGTTTATGGATTATGTTAGCACATAGTCAGGGCGGCCAGCTTAATATTGCACAGCTTGGGGCAAATCTCGACGTTGCTGCAACCACCGCAAAAAGGTATATAGAACTGCTCGAAGATTTATTACTTATCCGCTCACTTCGTCCCTGGTCGGGCAATGTCGGAAAGCGCTTAGTAAAATCACCCAAAATATATATCCGCGATAGCGGCTTAACCCATGCCTTACTGAACCTAACTACATTAGATGATATTTTAAGCCATCCGGTAGTCGGAGCGAGTTGGGAAGGTTTCGTCATTGAAAACCTGCTGTCATGTTTACCTACAGGCGTTACGCCGTGGTTTTATAGAACGTCAGCCGGTGCAGAGATTGATTTGATTATTGAACAAAACAGTAAAACGAAATTTGCGATTGAAATAAAACGGTCATTAGCACCGTCCGTATCTAAAGGCTTTCATTTGGGATGCGAGGACATAAAAGCATCCCACCGTTATATTGTTTATCCCGGAAAAGAAAAGTTTCTTGTTAACAAGCAAGTAACCGCAATACCTCTTTTGGATATTATGAAAGAAATCCAAGCAATGAAGTAAGGGTATATGTTAAAGCAAACTTCTTTTTATCATATAGCAGGCGAACGGTTTAAATAAATGGCTAAAACGGTACTATAAGTACCGTTATTCAAGTAATTTTAAACCAAGAAGGATAAAAAAACCTTCCTAAAACCCTATAACTGCATCTAATGCCTCATCCGCATCCTTGTGGATGAAGTTAGCCATATAGCCCATTGTCGTGGTAATCCTTGAATGGCGGAAAATTTTCTGCAACATGATAAGCGATACTTTATTGTTTCCGGCAATATTTCCGAAGGTGTGCCGGGCAATATGCATAGTAACTTTATTGGTAATGCCTGCCGCTGGCGCTACAAATTTCCGTAGGAATTTGTCTATACGACTGGCGTTTTCACTGATAATTCGCTCCATTAGAAATTCATCATGCACATTATCAATCTTCTTTAATTCAGGAAATATAAAATCATCACTATGCCGCCTGTCGGATTCATATTGCGCAAGGATTAAACCAACTTTTTCAGTTGCCTTTAATGACCCCGGCTTAGAATTCTTGCCCATTGTGTAATGTAGGCGGTTATCCTTAAAATCAGACCATTTTAAACGCAGCACATCCGAAACCCTCATGCCGCCGAAATAAAAAGAAATCAACCAGAGATTACGCGCATGGTTGTGATTAGTATTGGTGAGTTCAACATCTTCGATCTGCTTTACCTCCTCGGCAGATAAACCGACTTTTTGCGATTCCGGGAATTTAATCTGGATACCCTCTTTGCCGAACGGGTAATATTTCTTTTCAACAACTCCTTGTTTCATGGCCTGGCTGAATACAGAGCGGATAACAACCATGTGATTGATTACCGTCCTTTCCTGAACCGGCCTTTTATCTTTACCAACGGTAAGGGTCGTTGCAAGGTGATGCTTGAAACGTTCGAGCAACCCGATGGTAATGTCAGGAAACACAATATCAGACCCGTTCAGAAAATCTTTGAAATGCTTTATCCTGGGCTTATCTGCGGTATATTCATTAAACTTGCCAGCCTCCTTTAATGTTTTCAAATAGGCATCGGCTTGCTTAAAAAAACTACCTCCACTATTTGGTTTTATTTTCTTCATAATCGTTTTTGAAGAAACTTCCGCATGATTGGTTTCCAATTCATCAAAGCAAAAAATTGAACGAAATATGTTAAAAATGGTGGATTTCTACAATGAACAACAAAAAGCGTATCAAGAAGCTAAGCGAAAGAATCAAAAGTTAGAAGTGGAAGATTTTATAGAGTCTAATCCAACAAAAATTAGTTGGACTCGGGCACTACGAAAAGATGCTGCAAAGAGCATAACGCATAAATTTGATAGTGATAGATTTAGAATCGCTGCCTACCGCCCTTTTGCTAAGCAGTTACTTTATTTTGATAAGCCATTTATCGAAAGCATAGGATTAAGTTCGATGCTATTCCCTAATACGCAATTATCAAACGTAGTTATTTCGGTTACTGGAGAAGGTAATTTAGGTTTTTCATTACTATTAACAGATGCAATACCTGATTTATGTTTTACAAAAACGGGGAATGGAGGCTCACAATGTTTTCCACTTTATTATTACGAAGAGCGAGAGAAACGGAGCAAAGGACTATTCGATGAGGATGGAAATAGCGAATATATACGCAGGGATACCATCAGTGATTTTATCCTCGAACGCGTCAAAGCCATGTACGGCAAAAATGTCAGTAAGGAAGATATTTTCTATTATGTGTACGGCTTCCTACATAACCCCGAATACAAGACGCTGTTTGCCAATGATCTGAGAAAAATGCTCCCGCGCCTACCCCTGGTAGAAGATGTACGGGATTTCTGGAAATTCAGCAAAGCAGGTAGAACATTGGCCGAATTGCACATCAATTATGAAGCCGTGCCAGCCTATGAAGGCGTAAAAGTCATGGGGGCGGATAGCGGGTTTTATACAGTAGAAAAAATGCGCTTTCCCAAAAAAGACCAAAAAGATACCATAGTATATAACAGCAAAATTACCATTTCAAACATACCAGCCAAAGCCTATAACTACTTGGTGAATGGCAAAAGTGCAATCGAGTGGATTATGGAACGCTATGCTACCACCACCCACAAGGAAAGCGGCATCACCAACGATCCAAATGACTGGGCAACGGAAGTGGGTAATCCCCGCTACATTTTAGACTTACTTTTAAGTGTCATTAATGTAAGTGTGCAAACAGTTGAAATAGTTAATAATCTTCCTAAAGTTGATTTTGATTCGAAGAAAAGCGAAATAAAAGATGTATTGTAACAGTACAAAATAAACTATATTTTGCCCCCCGCCTACTCTCGGTCAAAATGATGACAATGCTCGTTTATAACAAACTTATTTTACAGTTTGTTATACTCATTGCTTTGAAATTCTCGAACCTTAAAAAACTCCTTATAGAGCCTATAAGGGAAGATGTCTGTTCCAAAAACTACTTAATAAAACTATACTATAAATCCTATCCTAAGTGTTCACAAAAATAGCAGGTAATTGTATTAAAAAAGCTATTGAAACTGGAAACTCAAAGCGCAATTTAAGCCCGCACCATTATTGACAGCAATGGCATAAGCGCCGTTAGTGGTAGTGGAATCATAACAGCTTGCTGCAACTGCAGGTGAAGCGGAGGGAGCCAGATGTACCGCATACGCTGTTAAGTAATTGACCGTGACGTGACCCGTGAGCGGAATGCCATCATCGATTTTTTTGTCGATGTTATAGGCGGTAACGGCAGGTATTGATACGCCGGAGGTCATCCCGCCGGAGCTGTTGTTGCTGCTGACTGCTGAAAGCCCATAGTAGTTTGTCCCACCGACTTCGTAAACATATAGGTAATTACCCCGCCCAATCTTTGCGGTAGGAAAATATGCGCTTAAACCTGTTCCTGATGCCACCACTGCTCCACCAGCGCTGCACGAGAAGGAAGCGCCACCGCTGTTGGGAATAATGATATCGATCAAGTTAGCGCTGCTTAAATCCTCCCAGAATAATCCTGTTTCCCCGACTCCCTGCAACAGTCCGCCGGCAGAGTACCCATCTATTATGCCGTTGCCATCACGCATTCCTGCTGTACCAACGCAATTTGTTCCCACACTAAAGCCAAAGGCACTGGCGGATGCAACAGCCAAATCCCCTGGAATACCGCTATATTTATTGTGGAATGTATTAACCGCAGTATTGTACTTTTCTATCTGCGAAATTTGAGCACGAACTTCAGCGGCAGCTATTAAATCTTGGCCGACCAAAACACCGCCAACAATCAGCCCTATGATTACCAATACAATCGAAAGTTCGATGAGGGTGAAACCCATATGCAAATTTGAAGGGTTATTTCTTTTCATATATGCTATTATATACAGGAAACTTTTATATATCAAGGTAATGCAATTACTTGCAGAATCATCAAACGAAACTTTACTGAAACTGGAAACTCAAAGCGCAATTTAAGCGCGCGCCATTATTGACGGTAATGGCATAAGCGCCGTTTGTGGTGGTGGAATCATAACAGCTCGCCGAGTTTGCCGGGCTCGCACTACTGGCATTACCGACCACCAGGTCGGTGGCCAAATAGTGCACGGTAACGTGCCCCGTCAAGGGAATTCCATCATCTATTTTTTTATCTATATTATAGGCTGCAATGACAGGTATTGATGCGTTCGACAGCATATAGCCAGAGATATCATTACTGATGATTTCTGAAAGTCCGTAGTAATTCGTCCCCCCGATTTCGTAGACATACAGATAATTGCCCCGCCCAATCTTCGCGGTAGGAAAATATAAACCTGCGGTCGCAGTTGAAACTGCCACTGCACCGGTATTGGTGCACGAGAAGGAAGCGCCACCGCTATTGGGAATAATGATATCGATCAGGCTAGCACTGCTTAAATCCCCCCAGAATAATCCCGTCTCGCCAGTACCTTGTAACATACTATTAAGAGCGTTCCCGTCTATTATACCATTGCCATCACGTCGTCCAGGCCCTCCATCGCAATTTGCTCCTACAGTAAGACCAAAGGCGCTGGCGGATGCGACAGCTAAATCCCCTGGGATACCGTTATATTTATTGTGGAATGTATTAACCGCAGTATTGTACTTTTCTATCTGCGAAATTTGAGCACGAACTTCAGCGGCAGCTATTAAATCTTGACCGACTAAAACTCCGCCAACAATCAGGCCGATTATTACCAGCACGATAGAAAGTTCAATAAGAGTAAATCCCTTGACGAAATCAGGGGTAAATATGGCAGCGAGGTTTTAAACGAAGATAAGACGAAACGTAAACGCAGTAATTTTATCAAGTAATCAGAGCGGAAACACTACCGCACAAAGGGGCGCAATGCCCCTTTTTTATTTTATTTATTGGTTAATGAAGTTTCCTCAAAGGCAATGTGCCCGGTCTACTTTTCTTTGCTCCGGCAGCAAGAAAAGTAGCAAAAGAAAGTGCCAGCCTGGTTTCGTTTTTATTATAACCCTAACTGGCTCGATGAAATTGTTTCGATTACGACCTGTACATGAGTTCCCCGGTCACTATCGGGGGCGGTAAGGGTCATCACGGAATGTGGCAAAATACCATTGAAATTTACTTCTTCATACTTGTAAACACCGCCCTGCTGTTTTAAATATATAGCACGCACCTTTACAGCATCCATTGTATAATTCGTATTGTTGGTTACCGTTATTTTCAAATTGGTGATCTGTCCTATTAGCCGATAACTGTACGTGCAGTTTGCTGTCACATACAGCCTGATCCTATTCCGAACGGCTGTTTTGGCGGCTTCCGCAGCGGTATTTGCTGAATCAAGCTGTTCTTGATGCCGTGCAGCATTTTCTTCATCACGCTGCTGTTTTCGGTTTATTAGAAAAATAGCAGTGATAATTATGACAACTGCAACAATTGCAATAGAAGCAATAAGTATAATTGTACGCCTCTTTCCTTTTGTTGTTTTCCCTAAAGGCAACTCCCCAGTTAACGAAGGAGGTGCTACTGTTGCGTTAGAGGGAACAAACTTAGCGGCGGCAGATTTAATACGATCCAGTATAATACCGCCGGGGCTTTTTTCATAATCACGAACTAATTCTTCCGGCAATCTAATGAGGCCATTTGATAGCTTGACAGAATAATCAAATGATTCTGTCATCATGCTTTTTTCGTAACTTCCGATTGCAGGGTTGTATTTCCGTAACTCATCTAAGAGGGGCATAATAACGTGCCGTTTTTCGTCTAATTGCATGACAATAAGTGATTTTGGTGAAGTAAAAGTAGTAATTAAATTAACAATAGCTTGCAGTAGCGAATAAACCTTATGCACTCACAAGATCACATATGGTTATTGGAGAGAATCTGCATTCGTTCTATTCATTTAAGTATTGAAATATCAAATACAGGCGTAGCAAAAGAAACCGCCGCCTCTTGCATCTTCAAGGCTTCCCAAAGATTATTTGTCTTTGTCCTCTTCAACATCGTCGTAACGTTGCTCCGGCTCTTTTTTTGTCGGCGGTGCTTTTTTAGCAATAAGTGGGTTTATATAGTAAATCTTCTTGCCATAGAATGAAACCGAACGCTTAGGTGTTTCGTCGTCTGCATTCATAATTTCTCCTTTTTTCAGTTCGCGTGTGATCGAGAAATTTTATCCTGAATCCAATTTTCAATATCACTTTCCAACCAGCCAACAGCTTTCGCTCCGAGCGAGATTTGAATCGGAAAACTTTTAGCTGCTATCAATTTATAAATGGTGCTTCGAGCAAGCCCCGTATATTTCATCACCTCTGGTAATCGCAATAATCTGTGCATACTAACTCCGTTAATTTATGGTTGCATGAGACCAATTTTCAGTTAGGTTACAAAGGAATAATAGCATAAATGCTATATTTTGCAGAACGCAAAAACGAAAAATAACGACAATAGTTCTGTAAAAAACGGCTGATTTGCTGGGATATTAGAGGATTAGGACACGCATAATTGCTTCAATCTTGTAGATGCCGCCAAATTCTTTTTAAGATGAATTTGTGGTATTACCAATTGATATTTAGCAAGAAAGTACAATTGATGGTATATTTGATGGTATATTTAGATTTTTGTAGCAACACAAATTATATAAAACAAAGTGTTAGTAGCTATTCGTGATTCCCATCACCGCTCCAGGCTCCCTTTCTATAAGCTTCAGAGAATGCACCGGCTTAAAGTAAGTCGGATATGCAAAAGCCAATTTCCTGTTTATAGATTATTTATGAACTTATTCTCAATGCGTATAATCGATTTATGCGCTGTAGGCTACACTGGCAAGATTGATATTATTGAAAAACAATCCAAACAAGAAAGTCAGTGTTATGAAACAATATACAAAAATACTTAGCGCTTTTATTATTGTCGCACTTACCTCTGCTTGCGGTGATACTCCTGGCCAGAGAGCAGTTTCTGGTGGTGCTATCGGTGCCGGAACCGGCGCGGTCGGTGCGGCAGTACTTGGAGCAAATCCGGTAGGAGGTGCATTAATAGGCGGCGGAGTCGGCGCAGTCACGGGTGCTGTTACTACCAAGAATCAGATAAACTTGGGCAATTAAATGCCTGATCTGCACACTCATTATTTCACTGGTGAGGCGTGACTTTTTAATTCCTGAAGCTGCTTATATAAACCAATTGCAATAGCAACGACGGAAAGTACTGGGTATAAAACCAGTGCTATGTAGCATACGGTGAGCCAGAATTTCCTTAATTTCCACTGTAACGATACCAAGTGGATAGTGGCAATGCCAGCCAGGAAATAAGGCAGCAGAAGCATCAGGAAAACCGCCTCACCTACATACCGATCATTGCCTTTGCCAAAGAAAGCCAGCCCGCCGCTTATAACTACAAGCGCAAGAAGCCACACTGGCAATCCGTTTGGCAGAAGGTTTATTTTCGTGCGCAATGCGAGGTTATTCTGAGCCAGTAAAATATTTGCAAGAACCGTAAAAGCATAAATCATTGTTACCCAAAGCCAGCTGGCAAAAGCGAAGATCAAAAAGCTCCAGTCATCGATTAAGAGTTTTACAAAATGGGCAATTTGAGGATCGGTATCAAAATTATCAGCCTTCAAATTACTGGCAAGCTCCTTGGAAATTATAGTTTTGAGCTCACCAGGTTCCGAGTAAGTTTCTGCTATTGCGATCATCATAAATACGGCGGCAGAAATCACAGCGAGTTCCGCAAGTATCGGCAATACCGGATGCCACTGGCGCGCGCCATCTTCACCACGCCAAAGCAGCAGTTTGCGCAGTAAATACACTACCGGCAAGGCAGTTAATGCGGCGAATACGAGCATACTTCCGCCGTCGATCACCGCAGCCACTATCGCGCAGGCAGCAATAGCAGCATAGCCCGTGTATTTTGCACCAAAAGCAAGACCTGGCAATGCTAACGGCAATACCGGGAGAAAAACAGTCAGCAACCCGCCATTGCCGGTATAAGCGGTAACAGAGAAAATCACTCCGCCGATGAGGCCGGAGATAATGGAAAATAATGTTTGTCTGGATAATTTCTGCGGTAGTTTTTGCATAGGGATGTATAAGGTTTCTGATTAGAAAATGATTATACCCATAGAATATAAAAAAACACGGTAGAACTTAATCTACCGTGTTTTATTTTTCGTTTATTTAAGTAGTCCTATTTATTGTACTACAAAAGCAAGTAACGCAAGGTTACGCGCGCGTTTGATGGCACGTGAGAGTTCGCGCTGTTTTTTGCAGGAAACAGAAGTGATACGTGAAGGAAGCATTTTACCGCGCTCGGAGATAAAGCGGGTAAGGAGTTTAACATCCTTATAGTCAATCTTCGGAGCACTCGTGCCAGTCAAAGGGCAAGACTTGCGACGGCGAAAAAATACGCGACGACCGGCAGGGCCGCCTTGTGCTGAGGATGGTGCTTCGCTTGGATATGCCATAGAATCGTCCTTAAGTTCTAAATTATGCTACTATTTCAAGTCCTGGCGGTAAATCCAGGGCTTCGTCATCACGACCTGATTTCTGCATCATCGCCGATGGGCCTTCTTCAATGCTGTCAACGCGCACGGTGAGTGTGCGGATAATATCTTCATGGAGATGGATATTACGCTCAAGCTCTTTCATCGCATCATGCGACGCATCAAGCGCAAGCATCACGTAATGACCTTTGCGGTTTTTGTTGATTTTGTAAGCGAGGTTACGCAAACCCCAATATTCGTGCTTTACAACGTTACCACCATGTTGCTTCACGATGTCTGTGAAGGTATCAACCAGCTTGGTTACATCTGCGCGGGACACGTCCTGACGCACAACAAAAGTACTCTCGTAGAGAGACATAGCAAAACTCCGATAAATTAATCACCCAGCGCATGCCAAAACACGCGTTTTAGCAGCCGGGGTTGCGAAATATACAGATTGTTGGAAGTCTTGCAAGAGTTATTAGGATTAAAAACGAAAGGAATAGGCTAATATAGAAATAAATGTATTATATTCAATGTGCTGTACGTTAGCGGGATTTACCTTTTTTCTTATCCGGTGGCTTATCTTTCGTTTTTTCTGCTCGTGACTGAATTTCTTCGTTTTCTAATATTATTTTTGCCAATGTCTCAATAATTTCCTTTGGCATGTTTTCTCCAGAAAAATTGCGTCCTCCCGCTTTTTTTATCTCACGTAATAGACGCTTATTCTCAACAAACCCTTCCGTTTCCTCGCCCTTTTCTATAGATAAGTCCAGAAGATCAATAGATTTTATAGGATTGTGAGTTTTTTTTGCTTTTGGAGGTTTCGGTGCCGGTATTAACTTATCATACTTGTCGCCTAGAATCGCTCTTAATATTTCTTCAGGTATACCTTTCAGCTTCTCCAAAGGATCGAAAGTATTTTTCTTAGCAGCCATAAAACCCTGTTGTATGTATTTAAATAGTTACCCTCCTAATATAACACAATATTATTAAGACTTTATTACGATAGCCGATTTTTCTTATATTTTTTACTCTTAATGCAAAATATCTTTAAAATACAACTATATACAGTTTACCAGTTGCCAAAGGTTTTTTTAGCGTTTAGTAGTGGCCGCTCGTAAAAACGGAGTGATTGATTATGAAACGCGCGATAGTATTTCCAGGTCAGGGTTCGCAAACAGTGGGAATGGGCAAAGAGCTTTCCGCCAATTTTATCTCAGCAAAACAGATATTTGCTGAAGTAGACGATGCGCTTTCGCAGAATCTCTCGCACATTATGTTTGAGGGTTCCGAAGACGAATTAACCCTCACCGAAAATGCTCAGCCTGCGATTATGGCATCTTCTATGGCGCTACTTGCCGTGCTGGAAGCAGAAGCGGGCTTTAAGCCGGAAACCTACGCCGCTTATTTCGCTGGTCATTCACTCGGTGAATATACTGCCCTTGCGGCCGCCAAAGCTTTGACACTTGCCGATACGGCACGCCTCCTCAAAATCCGTGGTCAGGCTATGCAAAGAGCAGTCGCCCCCGGAGAAGGCGCAATGGCTGCGGTTCTTGGGCTTGAATATGCACAGGTACAGGAAGTAGTAAAAGAAGCAGGCGCAGTTGGAGTTTGTGCCATTGCCAATGATAACTCCCCCGGACAAATCGTAATCAGCGGAACTGCTGCTGCAGTAAACAAAGCCTGCGAGATTGCCAAAGAAAAAGGCGCAAAACGTGCCATTTTGCTCTCCGTTAGTGCGCCCTTCCATTCGCCCTTAATGCTTCCTGCAGCAAGCGTGATGGAAAAAGCATTGGCGGAAACTAGCATGAATGTACCTACCCTTCCCATCGTCGCCAATGTGACTGCAAGTGCTGTGCATGATCCCGTGCAAATCCGCAAACTCTTGGTGGAGCAAGTAACGGGTCAGGTACGCTGGCGTGAATCGGTGGAATATTTAGCTGCACAAGGCGTTACCTCAGTCCTTGAAATCGGCGTGGGCAAGGTGCTCACCGGACTCACCAAGCGCATCGTGAAAGAACTCGAAGGCAGCTGCATCGCAAATGTCGCCGATATTGAACAATTCGGAAAAGTAGTTTAGGTTTTAAACGCACAAAACCTCTATAAAACTATTTATTTGAGGCGAGTGTGAGGAAACGCCACCCGCAAAAACTTGAACGTATATTAAAATACGTGAGTTTTGAGGATGGCGGTGACGATAGAATCGTCCAAAGAAATAGTTTTATGGAGGTTTTGTGGCGGGTCATAGTCAGTTTAAGAACATCATGCGTCGCAAAGACGCGCAGGACGCAAAGAAAGCCAAGATATTCACTAAAGTTGTGCGCGAGATAAATGCTGCTTTGCGGCTTGGTATGCCTGACCCTGCCCATAATCCGCGTTTGCGGGCGGCGATTTTAAAAGCTAGAGAAGCAAACATCAATAAAGACAAAATCGATGATGCCATAAAACGTGCAAGTGGCCCTGCTGGCGGCCCCGATTACGTAGAAATCCGCTATGAAGGTTACGGCCCGGGCGGCGTAGCTGTGATTGTGGAAGCACTTACCGACAATCGCAACCGCACTGCACCGGACATTCGCGCGGCATTTGCAAAAGCCGGTGGCAACCTCGGCGAAAGCGGCAGTGTGAGTTTTATGTTCGACCGCGTTGGTGTCATAACCTACCCTGCTTCCAAGACAAACGAAGATGCTATGCTCGATGCTGTGATTGAGGCGGGTGCAGAAAATTGCGAATCAAATAAAGAGCAGCATCAGATAACCTGTTCACCGGAATCTTTCGGACAAGTGCGCGACGCGCTGGAAAAGAAATTCGGCGAGCCGCAATCGGCCAAACTTACCTGGCTGCCTAAAACCACCGCGCCCATCAATGAAGAGCAAGCGCGATCACTGCTGAAAATGCTCGATGTACTGGAAGATAATGATGACGTGCAGGAAGTATTTGCCAATTACGAAATCGCCGAAGATGTCATGGAAAGATTAAGTGCTTAAAGACACTATTATTCTGGGTATTGATCCGGGTTTACAAAAAACCGGTTGGGGAGTGATTAAGCAGAGCAATAATTCTTTCACGTTTTTGAGTTGTGGCGTGATTAAGAGTGAAACAGTAGTGAGGGTACGCGGAGGAGTTCTATACGACCTGCCTACGCCGAAGCGAAGTCGCCCCGGCTTCGCGCAGGCAGGCGACCTCGCAGGGGGAATTGTGCGGAGCGCAATTGGGGGCAGCGTGCCCCCTGATAAAATCCCGCTTGCCTCACGTATCCTTCAGATCAGCAATGAACTTGGTAGTATCATCGCCAAATACCAACCCACAGAATCCGCAGTCGAAGAAACTTTTGTAAATGTAAACGGGCAATCGACATTAAAACTCGGACAGGCGCGCGGGGCAATTATGCTAACGCTTGCACAAGCCGGTTTACCGATTTCCGAATATGCGGCAACGCTCGTAAAAAAAAGCATTGTCGGTGCGGGTAGAGCCGATAAAAACCAGATCTCCCAGATGGTACAGATGATTTTACCCGGCTGCGGAAAACACGGCGAAGATGCTATGGATGCACTCGCGGTCGCCATCTGCCACGCGCACCATAGGAAAAATTACTAGCTATTACAGCATGTTAAATATTTTTAGTTTCCCGTAATAAAATCTTAACACTCTTTTGGTATTATCACTCCATAAAGCGCTCATGTATGGGACGGATGATGATTATAGATATTTTGCTTGCTACTTATAATGGTGAAAAATACCTGCGTGAGCAGTTGGATTCTCTTGTGGGTCAAACCAATCAGGACTGGCGCATCATAGCACGGGATGATGGCTCCAATGATGCAACCGTTTCTATCCTCAAAGAATATCAGGAAAAACTTGGCAAAGATAAACTCATCATATTACCTCCTGCCGAGCGAAACCCTGAGGACAATATTCCTGCATGGAAAAGAATTATCCATAATTTTTCAGCACTCGCAGAATGGTCAAAGAATGATGGCAATGCAGAATATGTGATGTTTAGTGATCAGGACGACATCTGGCATGCCGACAAAATAGAAAGATCTTTAACAGAACAACATAAACTTGAAGAGAAATATGGAAAAGA
>JABDCC010000024.1 GCA_013288335.1 Alphaproteobacteria bacterium | reverse complement strand
GCAATCATGTGCTCACCCTGGCTTGCTGGGTAACTTCCGCCTGCTATGGTCATACCAAGACCAGAAATAAGTAGCGTTTTTAACAATAGTTTCACAACGCTTAAATCACCTTCTGTTAATTTACCGGAATGAGTAAATAATTCTTTTTCGTAAGGAGCAAGCATCTCAAACGGCGCTGCATCATACGGTGTTGCAAAAAGCAGATGAGAGAGCAACCAGTCCGCTTGCGCAGTCGGTCGGCACAGAGAGTCACCAATGCCACTTAATATAAGACGTTTTGGTGCATTGGCTATTACGTTCAAATCACAGAAAACACCTTTTGGCAGATGCGCTTTGAAACTTTGTTTATGCCCATTTACCGTTATGGACGCATTGGCAGAGAGATAGCCATTCATGGAAGGTGCGGTTGGAAAAACCACATAAGGTTTGTCATCCAGAAACGATGCGTATTTGCATAGATCACTAATTGTGCCGCTGCCCACGGCAATCAGGGCTTCATATTCATGAGCACGTATGTTTGTTACCGTTTCCAAGTCGGCATGGGGTTTGCCGGAAAGTATCAGTGATTCTGCGCCAAATTCTTTAATGATTCTTTTACCCAAAGCCTCATGAGTCGCGGAATCGCAGACGATTAACAATTTTTTTCCGGCAAAGTCAATGCGGCCTACGAGTTCCGAACTCTTGTCTGCAAGAGATTTCTCAATGACAACGTCACTAGAAATCTTAAATTCGGGTAAAATTAATTTTGATATCTGATTAAGCATGGCATTGAAATATATGAGACACTGTTAGTATATTATTTGACGATTGCGTTGCTGTTTTGGCGTGACAGTCTGCAAGGCGCAGCCCGCGACAGATAGTTATTCATATCTGCAAGGGCTGGAACGCAGCGGATGTTCGCCAAAACGCAACCCAAAGGGACAGATGCTTTTTTGTGCATAAATGCCAAAAATTCTCGACCGTAGTTACCGCTACGCCGCTCTAATTTTTGGCATTTATTCATCAAAAAATCCTTTTGTCGCAATGCGTTAAATAATATGCTAACAGTGTCTAGTGTTTTTTCTTATCGAATTAGCATATTATACGGAAAAATATAAATCACTATCTATATGAGGAATCCGTGCGGTTAATTTGTTTGCTAGTCATATTATTCAGCTTACCGGCCTGTGCGCAGGAAAAGCCTGATTTTAATAAGTGGGTAGCACAGGTAAAACAACAAGCGCTTGCAAACGGAATCAGTCAAAGTGTTATTGATAACGCATTTGAGAATGTGGAAGCTCCAGCCGAAGATATAGTGGAACTCGATCATAAACAGCCTGAGAAAACGCGTAGCTTTAGTGATTATTTAAACGGTGCATTGTCTGATAAAAATATTTCTGCCGCCAAAGACAAGTGGCATGATAACCGTGCGCTACTGCGTAAAGTGGAAGCAAAATACCATGTGCAGCCCAAAATATTACTGGCGCTATGGTGTATAGAAAGCCGCTTTGGCGAACGTCAGGGTGATTTCTCTATTATCCAATCGCTTTCTACACTTGCTTATGATGGTCGCCGTAGCCAGTTTTTCATGGGCGAACTTATGAATGCACTTAAAATCATGCAGGATGAAAATATCGCATCAGCGGATTTAACCGGCTCATGGGCGGGCGCGATGGGACAAACGCAGTTTATGCCATCAAGCTTTTTAAAATTCGCCGTGGATTTTGATGGTGACGGCAAGAAAGATATATGGAATAGCGATGCGGATGCGCTGGCCTCTATGGCTAATTACCTGCACAGCAAAGGCTGGAATCACAATGAAGGCTGGGGTGTAGAAGTGGAATTGCCGGATGGTGACACTAACTGGCGCGAGGTAAAAGGCGATAAACCATTAAAAGAATGGCGTAAACTTGGCTTGAAACGTGAGGATGGCAGAAAACTGCCGAATACGGAGCTTATGGCGCATCTGATTATGCCCGATGATGACGAACCGCTCGCATATTTGGCGTTTCCGAACTATAATATCCTCATGGACTGGAACCGTTCGACCTATTTTGCAACCTCCATAGGGTTGCTTGCTGATGAAATAGCGAAGTAAATAGTATAATGAAAAAACCATATCAAATTATTGTTTCCCTGATCGTGCTTACATTGCTTTCGGCTTGCGGCTCCTCTCCCGCTCCGCAAGGAGTAAAAATCGGCAAACCATATACGGTAGCAGGCGAGAAATATGTACCAGCCTATAATCCCACCTATGATGAAATAGGCACCGCTTCCTGGTATGGGCCGGGCTTTCACGGCGGGCATACGGCAAATGGTGAGCGTTATGACCAAAATGATTTAACGGCGGCACACAGAACTCTGCCATTGCCTTCCATTGTACGGGTGACGAATCTTGATAACGGCAAAAGCGCAATTATCAGAATTAATGATCGCGGTCCATTTGCCCATAGCAGAATTATAGACTTATCGCGCGCTGCGGCTGATAAGCTTGGTGTTATCAGGACTGGCACCGCAAAAGTACGTGTGCAGTTTTTGGATCAGGAAACCCGTGAATATGTCATGAAAATGCCCAATGGGGCGCAATCGCTTGCTGCGCTGGATGCGTATCAGGCAGCACATGGGGGTAATAATAAACCTCAGGATTATCCTGTAGCCACCAATCAGGCTGCTCCTGTAAATACGATTCAGACATCTGCTTTATCACCGTTAGTGTCTGAGGCGGTCGCGGCACCGGAAGAAGAACCGGAACAGGATATTTTTGCAGTTGCTGATCATCAATCACCCCCACCTGCGCCAGTAGCTAAACCTGTAAAAGCAAGCGTCAGCAATGTTGGGTTTTATGTGCAGGCCGGTACTTTCAAGCTAAAAGAAAACGCCAGCAGGCTTATGGCAAGTATCAGTAATGTAGGAGTATCGAAAATAGTGGAAACCAGTAATAAATTATATCGCGTAGTCGTAGGTCCTTATGGCACCAGGCAGGATGCTGATGAAATCATCAATAAGCTCGAAGGATACGGGGTTTCCGGCGCAAAAGTGGTCAGTGAGATATAACTAATTTAGCTAAAGTTTGATCCATTGTTAAGAATAGCTTAACCTTGCTGTGGTATAAATAACTTATGTAAAAAACATAAGGACTTTCTGCCATGAGGATAATCTTCAAGAATCCTTCATCTCATTTGCTTCGGAGCTTTGCGCTTATTGCTCTGTTTTTAACTTCCGCATGCTCCACGGTAATGGAAGGTAGCAATCAGAAAATTGCAGTCAATTCTGTTCCGGAAGGTGCTTCTTGCATATTAAAAGCCAATGATGAAGTGGTGGGTGAGGTATCTCAAACCCCAGCAACCGTGATCGTTGCTAAAAGCAAATATGACATCGTCGTGGAATGCACCAAGGACGGATATTTAAAAGGCAAAAACAAAAACCATTCGGATTACGCGATATCGGGTATCACCAATGCAGTATTCGGCCAGTTTGGCGTTATGGGCAGTATGGTTGATAATGCAAGTGGTGCTGGCAATAAATATGACAGCAAGGTTTTTGTAGAACTTGAAAAAGCACCAGCAGCTACTTCCGCTCCTGTAGTTGCGCAAGCATCAGTTACTCCTGTCGTAGAAAAAGTCTATCAGGTGATGCCAGTACAATATGTGTATCAAGCTGCGATTGCTCCTACTAATTATGTTCCGGCAGTCTCTATACAGCCAGTCACGCAAATTGCGGATGCTTCCGTAAGTGATGCAATTACGGATGTTAGGAAGCCACCTTTTAACATGGAACAATAATAATTCAGTATAGACATACGTAAAGTTATTACGCTATAAACGCTACAGTTTTATTCCTCATCTTATCTGTAGTGTTATGAAAAAATCCCTCCTTATTATACTTGCCGTTTTATTCTCCGCTCAATCTGCCTTTGCCATAGAAACTGCCGCCAAACAGGCCATCGTCATGGACGATACAACCAACACGGTGTTGTTTGAGAAAAGTGCTGATGAAAAAATGCATCCGTCCTCCATGAGCAAACTCATGACGGTGTATATTGTGTTTTCACGCCTTAAAGATGGTAGCTTGAAATTAACCGACACATTACCGGTGAGTGAAAAAGCATGGCGTTTGCAGGGCTCAAAGTCGTTTGTAGAATTAGGCGCGCATATCTCTGTGGATGATTTGCTCAAAGGCATTATTATTCAGTCCGGCAATGATGCCTGTATGGTGATTGCAGAAGGTCTTTCCGGAAGCCAGGAAGCTTTTGCCGATCAGATGAATGAAACGGCTAAAAAACTGGGGTTAACCAATAGTCATTTTACCAACCCTAATGGATTGCCTGATGAAAATCACCTAATGAGTGCACGCGATCTTGCGATTCTGTCACATCATATCATTCATGATTTTCCGGAATATTATCACTATTTCTCCGAGAAAGAATTTACCTATCACGGTATCACGCAAGGCAACCGCAATTTGCTGCTTTATAAAGATTTAGGCGTTGATGGGCTTAAAACCGGCCACACGGATGAAGGTGGTTACGGCATAGTTGTGTCAGCAAAAGATAATACCGGGCGCCGCATATTGCTGGTGGTAAACGGCCTCAGTAATGAAAAAGAACGCGCTGAAGAAGCGGAGCGCATGCTTGCATTTGGCTTTCGTGATTTTGAAAATGTGACGTTGCTGCATAAAGGTGACGTGATTGAAAAAGCTAATGTCTGGTTTGGTGAGAAGCCGGAAGTAAGCCTAACCGTTACAGACGATTTGCAACTTACATTGCCAAAAACGGGGCGCGATAAGCTTAAATTTACGCTGGTCTATAATAATCCTGTGCCTGCTCCGATTAAGCAAGGCGACCATATTGCGGATCTCAAAATTGAATCACCGAATGCCCCGGAACAAACAGTTCCGCTGGTTGCAGGTGAATCGGTTGCTAAATTGCATGGAATGGCTAAAATCTGGAGAACGCTTGATTATTATCTCACTGGAAAATGATGCTTTTAGATGGCTGGAAAATTCATAACGTTTGAAGGCGGTGAGGGAAGCGGTAAAACCACCCAGATTAAATTATTGCAAAAACAGTTAAACGATGCCGGTAAAAAATCTGTGCTTACCCGTGAACCCGGTGGGTGCGCTCCTGCAGATGCAATCCGAAAGTTATTGCTGACTGGCTCAGTGGATAAATGGCATCCGGTGGCTGAAACTTTGCTGTTTCAGGCTGCACGTGTCGAACATGTTGAGCGTGTTATAAAACCAGCTCTGGAGCGTGGTGAGATAGTGATATGTGATCGTTTTCTGGATTCCACCATTGTCTATCAGGGAATCGCAAAAGGGCTTGGAGTTGAATATATAAAACAGCTTCATCAGTTTACACTCGGAAGTTTTGCACCTGACCTGACATTGATTCTCGATATTGAACCCGAGATAGGTCTGAAACGTGCACATGCCAGGGCAGGTGACGAAACGCGTTTTGAGAATATGGAACTGGAGTTTCACCGCAATGTGCGCAATGGGTTCCTAAAACTTGCTCATGAAAATCCCCCTCGATATAAAATTATTAACGCGGATCAATCCGTAAAAGATGTGCATAAAAGTATCCTGGAAGCAGTGAACCTATAATGGCTAAGAGCAAAGCAGCAGAAAAAATTGAAGAAGAGGCGGATAGCCTGCATCCCAAGCTCAGAGAGCATTTAATTGGCTTTTCGGCACAGGAAAAGCAGTTACTTGCCATGATAAACGGCAAATCGCTACCACATGCCTTGCTGATTACAGGACAGCGCGGCATTGGCAAAGCCACGCTTGCATACCGTGTGGCGCGATTTTTACTTTCTCCTCAGGAAGAGGCAACAGACAGCTTATTCGGCGATAGCCTTCCTCCCGAATCGCTGCACATAGCACATACGCACCCGACTTTTAAGCGCGTTGCTTCCGGTGGGCATCCGGATTTATTGGTGCTCGATGGTGATGATATAAAAGTGGAAGCAGCACGTTTGGTTCCCGAATTTCTTTCACTGACTCCGGCGGAGAGTAAATGGCGTGTGGTGATTATCGACTCTGTAGATGTAATGAACCGCAATGCTGCAAACGCGCTGCTTAAGATTCTTGAAGAGCCACCTGCACAGGCGGTTCTGCTCCTTATTAGCCATAACCCCGGTGCGTTGCTTCCTACCATACGTTCACGTTGCCGGACGTTCCGTATGCCAAAATTAGGTGAGCAGGATTTTGCAAAAATTTTGCAAGAAATAGCGCCTGAAGTAGAGATGTATGATTACCATCAATGGGGTGTGCTCTCCGGTTATTCACCGGGAATTGCGCTCACGCTCATAGAGAATAAAGCCGATAGCTTATATAAAGAAATTCTTGAACTGGTGCATGCACCGGAAACATTAAAACTTCACACGTTTGCCGATCGTTTTGCGCGCAAAGAAAATGAGCGCAACTGGAAAACGTTCACCTACTTAGTACAATGGTTGATATCCCGCATTGTGGCCTGTGGTGCCGCAGAAGTCGTAGAAATTTTTCCTGGTGAGAATCAGATATTAAAACGCCTGCATCTGGCGAAGCCACTGGATACTTGGACGGAATTATGGGAAAAAACCGGCAATCTTTTTTATGATACCGAACATCTGCATCTCGATCGCAAACAAGCAATTATTACGCTGATACGGGCGATTTCAGAGTAGTTATTCTTTGTGCTTTTCCATAAATGCAGCGGCAAAATTGTTAAATTTTCCTTCTGCAATGCTTGCGCGAATATCACTCATCAATTTCTGGTAATAATGGATATTGTGCCAGCTCATGAGGATTGGTCCAAGCATTTCTTCTGCTTTAAATAAATGGTGGATATAAGCGCGGCTATAATTTTTGCAGACATAGCAGGTGCAGGTCGCGTCAATCGGATTTAGGTCTTCCGCATGACAGGCATTTTTAATATTCAACTCGCCGTCCTCAACATAAGCTCGCCCAAAACGACCGGAGCGGGTGGGGATGACGCAATCAAACATATCAATACCACGCGCAACTGCTCCAACAATATCAGAGGGTTTGCCTACACCCATCAAATAGCGTGGCTTGTCTTGAGGCAACTCCGGTACAGTATAATCCAGTACGTCAAACATGACCTCCTGGCCTTCACCGACAGCAAGTCCACCCACCGCATAGCCATCAAACCCAATATCTTTTAATGTGTGTGCGGATTCTTTGCGCAAATGCTCAAACATGCCGCCCTGCACAATGCCAAAGAGTCCGTATCCATCGCGTTTCTCAAAAGCTGTTTTGCAGCGCTCTGCCCAACGCATAGAGAGGCGCATGGAATGCGCGGTTTCTTCTTCGGTTGAGGGGTAGGGTGTACATTCATCGAGCACCATGGTGATGTCGCTATCCAGCATATTCTGAATATCTATCGCGCGTTCCGGCGTGAGCATGTGTGTGCTGCCATCCAGATGCGACTGGAAAGTCACGCCCTCTTCGGTAATTTTACGCAG
This sequence comes from Alphaproteobacteria bacterium, assembly GCA_013288335.1. Taxonomy (GTDB): domain Bacteria; phylum Pseudomonadota; class Alphaproteobacteria; order Rickettsiales; family JABCZZ01; genus JABCZZ01. Next base: position 10,676 of record JABDCC010000024.1, on the reverse strand, counting down.
TTTTGAAAGTGACATAACCTGAAACCCACCGGAATCAGTAAGAATAGGGCGATCCCAGTTCATGAATTTGTGCAGACCACCCAATTTTTTTACTACCTCTGCCGAAGGCCGGAGCATCAGGTGATAAGTATTGCCAAGAATTATATCCGCACCGGTTTCACGTACCGATTCCGGCAACATTCCTTTGACCGTTCCGGCAGTGCCGACCGGCATGAATGCGGGAGTGCGGATTTCACCATGTGCAGTATTTATAACGCCCGTGCGCGCAAGTTTTTCTGTTGTAGCTATTGTAAATTTGAATGTGCTCATAATTCTAACACGAGCCCGTCATGCGCCGGAAAAACATTTTTGGGTAATTCACGCGCAAAATTTTCATAGTCAAATTCATGGTTCATATGGGTAAGGTAAGCTTTCTTTGGCTTTATCTGCTCAATCCATGAAAGTGATAACTCCAGATGCGCATGGGTGGGAGCGGGCAGGTAGCGCAAACAATCGACCATCCACGTATCAACTCCTTCCAAAGCTTTTAATGCCTCAGTGTCTAATCCATTTGTATCGGTAGAGTAGGCAAAGTTACCAAAGCGCAACCCGAGTGTCTTGCTACCACCATGTTGCTGCCAGAAAGGTTTTACCTCAATATCGCCAATGGTAAAACTTGTCGGAGGCTCAATAGCAATAGGATTGAGACAAGGCCTATACCAGCCAATTGAGCCACCAGGTTTTGGCGGCAGAAAACAATAGGCAAAACGCTCTTTAATATCTTCTAAGGTCGCCTTATCGCTATACACATCAAGCGGGGCATTATTTGTATAATTAAACGAGCGTGTATCATCAATGCCATTGATATGATCAGCATGGGAATGGGTAAAAATGATGGCATTAATTTTCTTAATATTATTGCGCAAAGCTTGTTCGCGCATATCGGGAGAAGTATCCACCAATATAGAAGTGGTTTTTGATTCCACGAGAATCGAAACACGGCTACGCTTATTTTTTGGGTTTGTGGATTTACATACAGCACAATCGCAGCCAATCAATGGCACTCCGCCGGACGATCCACATCCAAGAATTGTTACCTTCATAAGGGGGTTGCCTTATTAAAAAGCCGGAAGAAATTTTCTGTAGTAATGCGCGCAGATTCTTCCTCACTTATACCCTTAATCTCGGCGAGCTTAGCATTCGTGTGCTTTACAAAGGCAGGCTCACACCGCTTTCCGCGATGCGGCAATGGTGCAAGAAACGGCGAATCGGTTTCTACAAGCAGTCGATCCAGGGGCAAAGTTTTTACCGTTTGCCGAATATCTTCCGCGCTTTTAAACGAAATAATGCCGGAGAGAGAAATATATAATCCCATTTCAATGGATTTATCAGCTAAGAATTTTGAGGATGTAAAGCAATGAATAAGCCCTTTGAATTCACCTTTTTTCATCTCCTCTGAGAGTATATTGATGGTATCTTCATCGGCTTCACGCGTATGGACAATAAGCGGCAGGCCAGATTTTCGCGCTGCTTCAATGTGAATACGAAAACTCTCCTGCTGGATTTTGCGATCGCTGTATTCATAGTGATAATCAAGCCCGGTTTCGCCAATACCAATCACTTTGGGGTGTGAGGTTTTGCTGAGTAGAAATTCCAACTCTGCTGTTTGCTTCTGAGCAGATTCATTAGGGTGAACTCCTACTGAGCAATAAATTCCTGCATGGGATTCAGCAATTGCGGCAACTTCGTCAAATTCTTCAATTTCGGTGCATATGGTTTGCATAACGTTGACACCTGCCGCATGAGCGCGTGCGATTACTGCGTCGATATCGTCCTTAAAGTCGGGAAAATTGAGATGACAATGGGAATCAACTAACATTCTCGATCCTTGGAAAGAATGGCTGCGGCACAGCTATCTCCGTACCCGGTTTAATGGCATATTCCGGTGCAAGTTCGAAAAATAAAATACCTTTCGTAGCCTGTTCTTCGCTATAACCGATGGCGGTAAGTATTCGAGCAGCGCTGCCCGGCATGAAAGGCTGAATCATAATGGTTATGCAACGGATGGCTTCGACCAAATGGTATAAAGTCGCATTCATCAGTTTTTCATCAATTTTTTTCTGCTTCCACGGTGCTTTCGTATCGATGTAAATATTAGCTTCGCTGGCAATAGCCATAATATCAGCAAGGATGTCGTTAAACTTACAGTCGTAATAACGCTTCGCTATATTCTCCGGTGTTAACGCATCTGTTACCTGTATCTTCTGTAAAAACGCCATATCAAGTTCGTCTTTTTGTACTCCTTGTGGATCGGGTACAACTCCACCACAATTTTTATGCACCATGCTGAGTGTGCGCTGTATAAGATTACCAAAATTATTGGCCAGTTCAGAATTGATAACGATGGCAATACGCTCGCGTGAGAAGTTTCCGTCACTGCCAAACGGCACTTCGCGCATCAGGAAATAGCGGGTCTGGTCAAGACCGTAAGTCTCAATCAGATCGGCAGGAACAATGGCGTTACCAAGCGACTTAGAGATTTTCTCCCCTTCTACTGTCCACCAGCCATGCGCAAACACACGTTTGGGAAGCGGTAGATCGGCTGCCATTAAAAATGCTGGCCAGTAGACAGCGTGAAAACGGATAATATCTTTACCTACCATGTGCAAATCTGCTGGCCAGAATTTTTTGTATTTTGTGTCGTCTTCCTGCCCATAACCAAGCGCGGTCATGTAATTGGCAAGTGCGTCGAGCCAGACATACATGATATGTTCACTGTCACCGGGAACCGGAATACCCCATTTGAATGTGGTGCGCGAAATGGATAAATCCTTGAGACCGCCTTTTACAAAACTAATGACTTCATTGCGGCGGCTTTCGGGCATAATAAAGCCGGGGTTTGCGTCATAAAATGCGAGCAATTTATCCTGATATTCGGAAAGTTTAAAAAAGTAGCTCGGCTCTTCCACCCATTCTACTTCCGCGCCGGTTGGGGCTTTGCCGTCTACGAGTTCGGATTCCTGATAAAATGCTTCGTCGCGCACGGCGTACCAGCCGGGGTAGCTGCCTAAATAGATTTGTCCTTTTTCCTGCATCTTTATCCACAAGGCTTGCGCGCCTTTGATGTGTCGGGCATCGGTGGTGCGGATGAAATCGTCACTACTAAGATTCATTTCCTTCGCGAGATCACGGAAGGCTTGCGAGACGCCGTCTACGAATTGCTTAGGTTGCACACCTGCTTTTTCGGCGGATTTTTCAACCTTCTGGCCATGTTCGTCCGTACCCGTGAGGAACATCACTTCACGACCGGCAAGCCGCATGAAACGCGCAAGCACATCGCACGCCACGGTGGTGTAGGCATGGCCGATATGCGGCTTGTCATTGACGTAAAAAATCGGGGTGGTGATGTAGAACGTGTTTTTCATGGTATTGTCAGCCAATTATAGAATGGTTTTTTACTTTTAAGCGTTATACTTATATATATGATTTATACCAATTTAATTTACAAATAAATATGCGGCCAGAAAAGCTGTTTCCTCTCTTTGTTAGTGTAACTCGCTTAAACGGTGTTGGCCCTGCCGCTAAAACGGCGCTCGCGCGGCTTTTAAAGCGTGATGAAAACAGCCCTGTAACCGTGCGCGATTTATTGTTTCATGTGCCAATTAGCGTCATTGACCGGCGCATAAGCCCGCCACTCACCGAAGCCGAAGATGGCAACATAGTAACATTAGTGGTAACAGTGGAAGATCACCTTCCACCCCCCAAGCGTGGTGGTAAAAGTCCCTATAAGGTGATTTGCAACAGTTCGCAAGGGTATGTGACTCTGGTATTTTTTCATGCCAAGCCGGATTATATCGAGAAATCACTGCCGATTGGCGAATCCCGCGCGATAAGCGGCAAGGTTGAGCATTATGATTATATGCTGCAAATCACCCACCCTGATGTGATTGCGCCCGCTGCTGATTTAAAAAAGATTCAATCGCTGGAAACTGTGTATGGTCTTACGTATGGCATCAGCAACCGGTATCTCTCCAAGATTATTCAAGCTGGCCTCAAAACCATTCAGGAGTTGCCGGAATGGCTCGATAAACATTACCTCGCGCAGCAAAAATGGCCAAGCTGGCTTCAGTCACTCATTGCGCTTCATAACCCCAAAGATTTAGCTGATTTGCTGCCGGAAGCGCCTGTGCGCAGGCGGCTTGCCTATGATGAAATACTCGCAAGCCAGCTTGCACTTGCGCTGGTCAGGAAACGTCTCAAAAAGAAAATCACCACGCCTGTTAGTGATTGCAAAACTTTGCGTGAGAAATTGAAAAATCTTCTACCCTACAAACTTACTCACGGTCAGCAGGAGGTGCTTGCTGAAATCGATAATGACCTTTCAAGCGGCAACCGCATGCTTCGCCTTTTGCAAGGTGATGTCGGCAGCGGAAAAACTGTGGTCGCGTTGATGGCAATGTTGCGTGTGGTGGAAGCAGGCGGGCAGGCGGCGCTCATGGTGCCAACTGAACTTTTAGGCCGTCAGCATTATGCGGTTATTTCGCAGTTTGCGGATTCTGTGGGCTACAAGGTTTTGCTACTTACTGGTGGCATGAAGGGGCGTGACTATCAAATGGCAACTGATGCTATTGCGGCGGGTGAAGTGGATATTGTCATCGGCACTCATGCATTGTTTCAGGATAAAGTGATTTACAAAAATCTTATGCTTGCGGTGATTGATGAGCAGCATCGTTTTGGTGTGGAGCAGCGCTTAGCTTTGACCAATAAAGCCACCGATACGCATATCCTGGTAATGACGGCAACGCCCATTCCGCGCACGCTTACCATGACGGCGTTTGGCGATATGGATTGCTCAAACCTTACTGAAAAACCGGCTGGTAGGCGCGAAATTGCAACCAAAGCAATCCCCATTTCACGCAGCGAAGAAGTGCTGGAGGGAGTAGGGCGTGCAATGGCCAAAGGCGACAAAGTATACTGGATTTGCCCGCTGGTGGAAGAAAATGAAGATGAGAATTTACCTCAGGATTTAGCTGCAGTGGAAGCGCGCTATATAGAATTTAAAGCGCGTTTTGGTAGTCGTGTTGCGATGGCACATGGGCGCATGAGGGCTGAGGAACGTGATAAAATAATGCTGGGTTTTGCTGGCAATGAATATGATTTGTTGATTGCGACCACCGTGGTGGAAGTGGGGGTGGATGTGCCAGATGCCACTATCATGGTCATAGAACATGCAGAACGTTTTGGCTTAGCGCAGTTGCATCAATTGCGTGGGCGGGTAGGACGCAGCGACAAACAATCTACCTGTATATTACTCTATTCTGATCGCTGCGGTGAAATCGCAAAATCGCGCTTGCGGGTGATTCGTGAAACCAATGACGGATTCCAGATCGCCGAGGAAGATATGAAACTACGTGGCAGTGGTGATATTTTGGGAACGCGCCAAAGCGGTGTGCCGGATTTTTATTTTGCTGATCTCGGACAACATTACGACCTCATGCGCACGGCCTATAATGATGTAAAACTCGTGCTGCATGAGGATGAACAGCTTAAATCACAACGCGGTGAAGCGCTTCGGCATTTGCTTTATTTATTTGGCTATGACGAGAGTATTAAGTTTCTCGGTGCAGGGTAGTCTAACGCCCCAAGAACGGATCCTGGCTATCGTCTTCACTTCTTTCATGACCCGGTTTTAGGAATAATTGTGGAGGATTTTTCCTTTTGTGACTATTTTGTTTTGGTTCAATTTTATCTTCTTTGTCTGGTAAATATTTTCCCGGCAGCTCAAGTTTAAAAAATTCTTCAAGTGATCTTCCGCCTTTTTTATGAGCGGGGACTAGAGAAAATTTTCTATTAGTATCTTCCTGTGAGGTTGCACCAGATTTTCTTGTAAGCCTTCCTCTTTCTTTTAGAATTTTTTCTGCATATTGTTCGGCGTGGATTTCCTGTAATGCCGTTTTTGCTTCTTCTATTGCTCGTATAAAATTTTCTTGTTCTTCAGATTCAATACCTAATACAAGCACCAGATCATCCACAGATGCATTAATGGGCCTCTCTGCACACAACCATGAACGTAATTTTCTAGGGCTAATTTTTAGTTCTTTAGCAATTGTCTCTTTAGATTTTTTGCTGAGTTTTATATAATAGTTCAGCAACGAAGCAGCTCGCTTGTGAGGTGCGTTTTTGGTATCAACATTGTTATTATGCTTGCTCATATTCATGCCTATTCCTTGCTTCCATTATCACCCAATTTTCTTAAAATTTGGTTAATATTAGCGTTTAATCGCTATTGCTTAATGGATTTTCTGTCTATATCTATGGGGCATGGATAAACCCTTATCTTTATGGATTGGCTTTTTTGCCATTGTTTTGCTGCTTTTAGCCTTCGATTTAGGGCTACTGCATCGCAAAGAGCGTGAGATAAATATTAAGGAAAGTCTGTGGCTTAGCCTGGGATATATTTTTATATCCGTATGTTTTGGTTTTGCGGTGTTATTCTTTATAAAACCGCAAGATGGCGACGATTTCTTTACCGGCTACCTCATAGAAAAATCCCTCTCTATCGATAACATATTTGTTATCTCTTTGGTGTTTATCCATTTCAAAATCCCAAGATTACACCAGTATCGTGTCCTGGTTTGGGGGATTATAGGCGCACTACTCATGCGCGGCGTAATGATTTATCTCGGCGCAGAGCTGATAGATGTATTCCACCCGATTTTATATTTCTTTGGAGCATTCCTCCTTTTCACCGGTGCCAGGATGTTGTTTATCACTGAGGCGGATGAAAAAAGCCTGGAAGAAAACAAAATACTGCGCTGGTTAAAAAGCAAAATTCCAATGACGGATACATTTCACGGAAATAAATTCTTCGTGAAAGAAGGAGTCATCAGGAAAGCTACACCACTTTTCTTAGCGCTCGTTTTTATCGAACTGGCAGATGTGGTGTTTGCGGTGGACAGTGTTCCGGCAGTGTTTTCAGTAACTACGGATAAGTTTATTGTTTATACCAGTAACATATTTGCAATTCTGGGGTTGCGTGCGCTCTATTTTGCACTTGCTGCCATGCTGCACCGCTTTGCCTATTTGAAGTATGCCCTTTCCTTAGTGCTGATATTTATAGGTAGTAAAATTTTCCTGGCGCACTTTATTATTATTCCGTCTATTGTATCGCTTGCGGTGACGATTGCGCTCCTCACAGGCGGGATTATTTTATCGTTATATAAAACCAGAATGATGCCTAAATAATCTTGTTATTTATAACAGAGCTAAGTATGCTAATCAGAATCCCGCAAATCGCTTAAAATCAATGGCACAAATTATGTCGCGTTTCCTCATTCTCCCGCTGTTTGCGTTTATATCCTTAGGTGTATATGGAGTTGCTACTGCTGCGGTTATTGAGCCTTACCCACTATCTATGGTCAGTGTTTTTAAGCAAAATTGCGCCAAAGATCAAACCATGAACACCTATTGCGATTGCGTAATCGAGTCCGTACAGAAAACTATTCCTTTAGCAGAATTTATTGAGCTTGGTAATAAGCCCGGCGCCATAGGCGAAGATGCACGGTTTATTAAAGCAAGTCAGGATTGTGCGGCGGCAACAGTACAAAATGTCTCACCAGATTCTGCTGCCACCGCAGCACCCGCAACCCCAGCCCCGACTGCTGAAACTGTACCCGTGACCCAGCCGGAGCAGACAAAAACCTATGATAATAATCCATTGCCATTTACTCCTCCTGTGCCTGCTAATGCCGCAGCTTCCCAGGAATCTCCTGCTGTAAATTCCGCTCCAACTCCATCCCGGGCTGCGGCACCAGAGGGTGCCGCCCCAGTTCCGGTTGAACCACAAACCCAAATGATTCCTGCTGCTTCGCCAGAGTCAGCGCCTACCTTAGCGGCCCCAGCCGAACCTGCCGCACAGGCTCCCGACACCTCAACTCCGGCACCTACGTTCCTGCCGCCGTCCCGTTATGCTCCATCGCGTTGAAAATAAATAAGCAGTTTGCCTTTATGGCAGGCTGTGGTAAAATATGCTGTTACACAAACTGAAGGTATAAATTATGAAAATTCTTATTTCCGGCAAACATATCGAAATTGGTAAATCCCTCACCGCTCACATTGAAAGCCGTCTTGAAGAGGGTGTTAATAAATATTTAGGGCGTGTTGTTGGCATTAATGTAGTTATTACTAAAGAAGCGCATAATTTTAAAACCGATATTCATGGCAATACCGGAACGTCTTCTGGTGTTACCATTAAAAGCAGTGCCACTGCTAATGATGTTTATGCTTCTTTTGATGCGGCAGCGGAAAAAATTGAAAAGCAGTTGCGCCGTTATAAACGTCGTCTTACCAATCATCACAATAATGCACATATTATGGAAGGCGAAGTCAAAGAAGGGCTTGCTGCCAAAAAATATGTGTTAAAAGATCATCAGGAAGAACCACAAGATGATGCTCCGATTGTAATTGCTGAGAAAGCAACCGAGATCGAAACATTGACGGTAAGTGCCGCAGTAATGAAAATGGATCTGGCACATTTGCCAGCACTCATGTTCTTCAATTCCGCAAATGGCCGCATCAATGTGGTCTACAGACGTGAAGACGGCAATATTTCCTGGGTAGACCCACAAGGCAAAGCCGCCTAAGGTGGAAAATGGAAATTGAGAAAATGGAAAAGAGGGAAATTAGTAAGAGTAAAAATTCTGAATTCCCGGATTCCCAGTTTCCAGAATCTAAAATTCTAAGGCTTCATGCTACTTGTGTTGCTATAAAATCTCATGGTGTTCTACTGGTAGGTGAGCCAAAATCCGGAAAGTCCGATCTGGCTTTACGCCTCATCGATCGCGGGGCAACCCTGGTAAGCGACGATCAGGTGGAGCTGACACGGGATGGTGATACAATTACTGCCCATACCCCTGGTAACATTGCTGGGCTTATAGAAGTACGTGGTGTTGGAATATTTAAAAAAAAATATCAGTCCAAACAACAGGTGCATCTGGTTGTTCAGTTAAATAGCAAGGAAGCGATTGAACGTTTGCCTTATCCGGAATCGTTTGAGTGTATGGGTATTAACATACCACAATTGCGTCTTTGTCCGTTTGAGGCATCCAGCGTCATCAAGATTGAAATGGCTATTGCAGCATTAGAGGATCATTCTATGATGGTGGGAATGTTGAAGGATGATGAGTGATGCGGATATTACTGGTTACAGGACTCTCCGGCGCAGGCAAATCCGTTGCGTTAAAAACGCTTGAGGATATTGGCTGCGAGGCAATCGACAACGTACCTCTGTCGCTTATTCCATCCCTTGTAGCCTCCACTGGTCGTGAATCAGACAGCCTTGCAATCGGTACTGACGCACGCAGCCGTGATTTTTCCCTTGCCCATTTTGAAGAGATGCTTGCGACACTTGCACTGAATAAAGCGCATAAAGTGCATCTGATTTTTCTGGATTGCGATGATAACGTTTTGCAACTTCGTTTTACCGAAACCCGTAGAAAACATCCGTTAGCTCTGGATCGTCCGGTGATTGACGGAATTCATTATGAACGCAACTTGCTTGCTCCTTTGCGTGATATGGCAGATGTGACCTTTGATACGAGCGAATGGAATAGCGGTGATTTACGTCATGCCATTCGCGAATATTATGGACATGAAAATCGTGCATTATCGGTGTTTGTAACTTCGTTTTCCTTCAAACGCGGCGTTCCCCGCGACGCTGACATGGTGTTCGATGTGCGCTTTTTGCGTAACCCATTTTATAACGATAGTTTACGCGGTATGAGTGGACTGGATAAACGGGTGGGGGATTTTATTGAATCTGACCCAGATGCGGAAAGCTTCTTTAAAAACATGACTCAATTAATTGAGCCGCTATTGCCGCGCTTCTTACAGGAAGGCAAGAGCTACCTTACCATTGCGATTGGCTGTACGGGCGGGCAACACCGCTCTGTTTACCTAACTGAAAAGCTTGCTGGATTTTTAAAACGGAAGGAGTATAAAGTGGGCATTCGGCATCGTGATGTACGAATTTAGACTATAAAAAATGGGATATAAATAATGATTGGAATTGTTGTCGTTTCACACGGAAAACTGGCCCAGGAATTTATTGCTGCTGCGGAACATGTAGTCGGAAAACAGGATAATATTAAGGCGATCTGCATAGAGCCAGATGATAATATGGAAAAACGCCGCGAAGATATCCTCACTGCTGCAAAGGAAGTTGATACGGGTGGCGGTGTAGCGATACTTACCGACATGTTTGGCGGAACTCCTTCCAACCTCGCGATTTCTATTATGGGCACCGTGCCGGTAGAAGTAATTGCCGGCGTTAACCTGCCGCTCTTGGTAAAACTCGCAAGTATTCGCTCAACAGTACCGCTGGCAGAAGCCGTCAATATGGCGCAGGAGGCGGGGCGGAAATATATAAACGTAGCGAGCAATCTTCTTTCTAAAGCTCCGGCTGCATAAAAATGAGTGAACAGCAGATTGAAGTAGTAATAGGCAATAAAAAAGGCCTTCATGCACGTGCGGCTGCCAAATTTGTTCGCACCGTGGAGTTGTTTAATACTCCCGTAATGGTAGCAAAAGTTTCCGGCCTTGGCGTGGTAGCGGGCGTAGAACCAGCGGAAGTTTCCGGAGGCTCAATTCTTGGGCTTATGATGCTTGGCGCTGAATGTGGCTCAAAGCTTCGCCTCAGG